>JAWBNY010000100.1:0-4922 GCA_038826985.1 Bathyarchaeia archaeon
CGATTACAATACCCAGATTGGTGTAACCACCTCTTAGGAAGATCGGCGGGTCTCCCTCCCGCATCTTCTCCATCAGCTCGTTTGCTGTGATGCCAAGAGCCTTCTCATCGAGTCTAAGCCAGACACGGGCAACAGGGAGCCCTGTCTCGTCTGGGAACACTATCTCGGGCTTCACATGGGGGACATCTCGCAAGACGTCAACGATATGCTCAGCTCTAGCCTGCTCCTCCTTAATCACTTGGTTCCAGTCAAGCCTGAAGCATCTCTCAACGGCTACAAGAAGACCAACCACCTGCTCCTTACTTACCTTGAATCCCCTCCCAATACCGCTGTTTGGGTTGGCCTGCATTTTCGCCGCCTCAACTATATCTCTCCGCCCAAGAGCGATGCCTGTGTCATTAGGTCCTCTCATCGCCTTGCCGCCGCTGAAGCAAACGATGTCAGCACCCATCCGATTGAATCGCCCAAGGTCAAACCGCCCATCCGTTAGGTAGGGAAGCTCAGAGGCCGCATCTACAATCACCGGTAAATCATGCTTATGGGCAATATGGCAGAACTCATCCAGCGGCAAGAGTCCACGCTGAGGAAGCATCCAAGCTATAGTGTATGCGAAGGCAAACGTCTTCTCCGTAACCGCTTCCTCCACTGCCTTGGATGTAACCCCTAGAGTCCTGAGGGCAGGAATCTTGCCTCCCCCTGAAAGGTCAGGAGTGTCCAAAACAACACCCTCGCCACCCACAAGTATGAGTTTGGCCCCGGCGGCTGTAAACTGGGCAGCATAAGAAGGGTAATGTCCTCTCTGCCAGATGAGTTCATTCTTCATCCCTTCGGTGTTTGGCAGCCTTAACATCTTCAACCGATCCTTCCCCGTGATGCAGGCTGCGGTGGCCAAGGTCATACAGGCAGCGCAGCCAGACGAGATAAAACAGGCCTCCACACCCGCCAACTCTGCTATCCTTCTCTCAGCCGCATCAAGAAGGTCTGGAAGCCTAACCCATTCCTTCGCAGCCTCATTCATCGCCTCAACTACCTCAGGAGGCATCAAAGAGCCCCCGAGCGCAGTCATCGTACCGCTTGCGTTGATGATCCTCTTGAAGCCAAACATCCTTTCATATATACTCAAATTCCTTCCTCCATCAGATTACAAATCTACCATAAGAAGACTAGATAAGTCAACACGTAAATAAACTAGCAACACACTATTGCCAACTGTTTGAGCCAGCATAGAGGTTGTTTTAGTTAGACCAACTCACATCGAACTGTTATAGGAAACAGAGGAGATATCGAGTTAAGGTCTTAGATGTGACCTCTGCTACTCAATGCATTAGATGCATGAAGATGTTGGAAAAATAACCAGCTGCAAAGGAAACCACTTGAGATATAGGCCAAAATCCCTGCAGAATAAAAAGCCCAAGAAGGTCCAAAAGTCTCCCAGATAAAGCCACCGAGAAGAGAGGAAAGCTGGGCTAGGGTTCCCCACATCATCCCAAAGGCTCCATAGGACCTGCCTCTCTGGTCTGGAGGTGTGAACTCGGTTATTAAAGCTTGGTAAGCTGGGGACCCCAAGTTGAAAGCCAAGTTATAGGCGGAGCAAAGAGCAAGCAGACTATGGCCACCCTGAGCGTGTACAAAAACTATTGGATATAGAGCACGCCCAAGCTGGCTAACCGCAAGAGCGTTCCCCTCACCCAACATCAAGGTGATCCTAGATACGGGGATTCTCATGAAGGCCCCTATGAGGCCTGCCACGCTGGATATCAGCCCCCACTCCGTCTTTGATACCCCTAGATACTCGGTAGCATACACGGATCCAAACGAGTTCATGACCCCAAAAACAAACATTACACCCCAGCTTCCAAGAATAAGAATCTGCAGCGTTTTCACCTTGATTATTGGCTCGAAGATAGCTGTGAAAATCGAGGAAAAACGCATATCTCTAGGTCTTTCGGCTGTTCTGTGCACTGACTTTTCTTCGCGTATGAACATTAGACGAAACGCACTTGCAAACAGTCCTAGGATTCCTGCCCAAACCAGCATAACCCGCATACCATAGTCGAGACCCAAGGCATCAAGCACATAGCCTGAGAAAAGAGGCATGACAGCTGAAGGAAGCATCACTATGGTGAAGAAAGTGGCAAAGCCGCTCACTCTCTCCTCAGGCTTCAACTCATCCGCCACAATCGACTGTCTTACCGGCCACATTACCTGGACAATAGAAGAGACCAGCACCCCCGGTATCAGCTGATACCAGTGCTGGGCAATGGCTTGCAGTATAGGGCCAATAGAGGCTACGATGCCGCTCACTACAACTGGTTTCTTACGCCCAATTCTGTCCGATAGATAGCCTATGGGAGCCATCAAGGCGGCTCCAAAAATGGCTGTGACTAGGTTGAGCATTCCAAGATCGACTGCAGAAGCACCTAGGGATAAAACATAGAGTGACCAGAAAGGCTGGTACAGGAAGATAGCCGCAGTACCAATGAAGTCGGTCAGGGCAACTGTAAGAGCATTTCCACCGAGACCAAGGAGCTTTATAGGCATACGTTAATCCCCCAATGCTAAAGTACGATGCTGTTCAACCTCCTCGTACTACTATGTATGAGATAAAAAGCTTAAGATCTTCCTCAAAAAGTAGCCAAGTGCATTACCCTTCTCCTTCAAGAAGCTTCTAAGGACGAATACTTCGGACAATAAGCAGAAAACAATACTGTAGACGAACCTATTAAAAAATATATGTTTGACGCAATAATATACAAGATACGTACGAAAAAGCTAAAACACCAAGACCCTATACTAACCCGGAGTGTTAAGCATGCTCGACATAGAAAAGAAATTCTTGAGCGGCAGGTGCGATATACATATTCACACTGGACCTGACTCATATTTTGGGGTCTATGCGTCTGGGGCCTGGACTAAACCTTCGACAAGTATCAGACTCTTAGACAACATTGAGGCAGCGATGGAGGCCAGAGAAGCAGGTATGAGGGCGATTCTGCTTAAGTGTACCTCCATCTGTACGGTAGACAGAGCCTACAGTGCACATAAGGTTGTTCCAGAAGTGGAGGTCTTCGGTGAGATAAACGTCAACGAAACTATCGGAGGATTGAACGCGGCAGCGATCCGGCGGACAACCCGAATCAAGCCGAACCTGCTCAGGATGGTGATGCTTCCTGCAAATGAACCTGACCCGAAGCGTAAAGACCTCTTAGTTACAATGAAGGATGGTGAACCTTTGCCTGAAACAGTCGATGTCTTGAATGCCATAGCTGAACATGACCTTATTCTGGGCTGTCCTGCCCAAGCAGCAATGGTTAGGACTGCCAGGAATATCGGTGTCAAGAAGATCTCTATTCAACACCCAGAGTATCTACATGTGACAGGAAAGTTCGACCTAGAGAAGGAGCTGGTATCGCTAGGAGCCTATCTTGAACTCTGCCTAAACAGCTGTCTGCCTCCAAATCCGAAGATAAGCTATGAAGAATACGCCAACATAATCAGGGCAGTGGGGCCACAAAACTGTATTCTTGTAAGCGACATGGGACAGATTTACAACCCAACCCCGGTGCAGGGACTCAGAATGCTAATTGTAAACATGATACAGCAAGGGGTCAGCGAGGAAGACATAGATACAATGACTAAGACAAATCCCTCATATCTTCTAGGATTGGAGTAGACCTAGAACAAAAGATATTGCGCAACAATGTGAGATGAAGCAGTATGATTCATGGTTTACCAAAATTCATTGAGCATTCATTCAGCCAGTACACATGTATTTCATAGACTATGTATAGAGCATGAAGAGGAAGAGGGAATACACTAGGAGGAAACCGTTGAACAATAGCAAATCAATGTTCTCCTTAGAAAGAGTGCTTTGTGTTTCCCATGGCGACGACGTAGATGGACTTGTGTGTGCCTCATATCTCAGCCTTATGAGAGGAGCATCCATATTGCTTACCAACTATGATGAGCTGGGTGATGTTTTGAGAAGAGTCCAGCATCCAACAAATCAGGTATACATATGCGATTTGAACATTAGGGAGGAGCATCATCAAGAGGCCATACGCATCAGTAGGTTCTCGAAACTCACTATTGTTGACCACCACCCTATGACAGAGGCAACGGTCTTGGCCCTACAGAGTGCAGGAGCAACCTTGATTCACAGCATCAATGATTGTGCAAGTGTTCTTCTATCCAAACATTTCCGTCGAGAGTTGACCCACGATGAGCTAAGACTGGCTGCCTACGCAGCAGTCTCAGACCAGTTCGAAGATGGCCCATTGGCTAGGGAACTGTTGGCAAGATTTGATAGACAGCTCGTCCAACATGAAGCCCTTATGCTAACGCATGCGCTTACTATGGAGAATTCTCCGTCATTCAAGATGAGGTTGGTGGAGGAATTGAAGGTAAAGTTCTTCCCTCATCTCATAGAGGGGGTCGCTGAAGCTGCCCTTTCCTATCTTAAGCTTGCAACCTTGATATTAAGGGCTATACCGGAAGAGGCTGTTAGGCTTAATAGGATTGCCTATGCAGAGGCGCATAGAGAAATCTCAACAGGAACCATGGCAAGCCTGATTCTTGACGCACTAGATGTTGAAGCTGCAGCCAGCTATAGGGTGGTTGGTGAAGTTTCCAACTTCTCGATAAGAGGGCGAGTAGGATCTATGGTTCACCTTGGAGATGTAACGAGACGGATCGCAAAGCAGTGTGGTGGATTTGGCGGAGGCCACATGAAAGCCAGCGGTGCCAGCATTCCTACAGAGAAGCTCATGGATTTTCTATTCGCCCTTGATGCGGAGCTTAAGGAGCCTAAAAACCCTTAACCGAACAAAGGAGCTTATCAATATGACCTATATAATTTGGAGAGATCTATCTGAAAGAGCAAATCGGCGAGGAGAACATGAAGACACTAACAGAACGTGACA
>JAWBNY010000101.1:0-4895 GCA_038826985.1 Bathyarchaeia archaeon
ACTTGAGTTGATTAAAAAGGCTTTAAAAGATTACGTTTTCCAACCAAGGTTAAAATCTAGGAGCTTACGCTGCACCTCGACTTGTCCAAGAGGCTTATCTGCTAAGGTTTTTTTATCAGTTGCAAGGTCGATTCGACCATACACGCCGTCATAGCCTGGCTTCACAACAACTTCATCGTTTCTGATCCTAACAATTGCCTCAGCAAGTCTTGGTTCAGCGGCTCTTCTCAACTCATCTTCAGAGGCTAAAAGGACGCTATACTCATCTCCAAAAATTTGGATGAGCGACATATACTCTCTCCAGACCGTAGATGAAGACGGGTCAATATTCCTCACAGCCGCAATAATCTCTTGAAGTGGCAGTAAATGCACAAAGCCTATAGCGGTTGGAGGCCTGAAACCTCTGGGGCGGTCGGCCAGTCGTTCCACTCTTTCTTCAACACCCTTCGTCATCTCTTTTCGGCAGATTGAGCAGATTCCATTTAGTTTGATCGACTCTAAGGCTGGAACTGAGAAGTTACAACTTCTATGTCCCGACCAGTGATACTTACCATACGCTGGATCAGTCTCAACGGTGAAAAGGAAGCGTTTACTATCTCGAAGACTGATAACCTCAGTAACTTCTTTGAAGGTCACTTTGTCTAGCCGGAATACGTTTGCCTCTCTTCCGATCCTGTATGGGTATGGACTATGTGCGTCGCTATTGGAGACTAAAGTGAAGCGATCTAGCGCACTGAGTCTCCAATTCATTGGCGGATCGCTTGAAAGACCTGTTTCGATCGCCACTATGTGGCTTGTCTGGTCTTCGTAACAATCTTCAATTGCATCAAACCCGTTTACAGAACCAAATAGACTGAACCATGGTGTCCACACGTGTGCTGGTATGACCATGATATCTGGAGAGAGTTGCCTCACGGCTTCAACAAGCTCTGCAGCCGAGACCTGCAATGTCGGTCTTCCATCCACTTCCAAGCTACCATACTTTGTTAGCGTATCTGAAACTTGGTCTGCAACCTCAAGGGAGGGGCAGATAAGTAGATGATGAATTTTCTTTGCCTTGCCAAGTACGTTAAACACTGTACACACTTCGGCAGTTACTATAAATAGAACGCTCTCATCTTCCCTGCACGTGTAGAGGCCTGTGCCAACGGAGTCCTGCAGGTGATTCTGAAGCTCACGCTTCCACATTGGATGTGTAAAATCACCTGTTCCAACTAAATTCAATCCCTTTAACTTAGCAAAGCGTATGATAGAATGAATATCCATATTCTCGCTAGTAGCCCTACTGTACCTGCCATGAATATGCAGGTCAGCATAGACAAGATGACTTTTTCTCACCGCCTTTTACCGCCCTTTACTGACAGATTAATTGCATGCTCCTACTTTACCATGCACAATGGCGTAATTGAAATATAAGTAGTTATACGAGTCGAAAATTGCATTTAGTAGAGAACCAATGGTAGAGTTTAAAATCGGTTGCTGCGGCTTTCCAGGAGGTATGGAGAGCTACTTCAAGCGATTCAACGTCGCTGAGGTACAGACCACGTTCTATAATCTGCCAAGAGTCGAGACGGTTCGTAAATGGAGACAGAAGGCGCCAGAGAGCTTCGAGTTCACTGTAAAAGCTTGGCAAGGACTAACTCATCCACCAGGAATGCCAACATGGAGGAGAACCCGCATACAAGTCCCTGCAGATGCAATAAGTCGCTACGGAATGCTTAGACCTACTCCCGAGGTCTTTGAAGCTTGGGAGAGGACAAGACTAGTCTGTGAGGCGTTGAAAGCAAAAATATGTCTTATCCAGTGCCCCGCACGCTTCCAAGCCAGCGAAGAAAACATCGACAACATGAAGAAGCTTCTTACAAGAATAGAACGAGGGAACCTCACCATAGCTTGGGAGCCACGAGGAGAATCGTGGGAAGAGGAACAGGTGAGGAGACTATGCAGCGAGCTAAACCTTATCCCATGCATTGACCCATTCAAAATATCAATACCACCAGGACAGAGGATCATCTATCTACGGCTACATGGCAGAGTTAACGGAGGTGTCAGATACCGCTACACATATACTAAACAGGAACTAGAGGAACTATACATAAACATCCAGACTCAAAGTCCAGAGATAGCCTACTGCCTATTCAACAACATTACAATGAGGCAAGATGCGGAAAAACTAAAACAAATAATCAAACATAGAGCTTAAATCCTCTATCAAAGAGACATATAGTCTCACTTGAGAAAACAAAACAAGAAGTTGATAAACACTCAGTTCTAAGGTTAACAAAGAAATAAGACCAAGCCACCCAAAACAATAGAGCTACTCCCCAAACTTTCGACCCTTACCAATAAGATCCATTAAGATTGAAGTTAGCTCCACCGCTCTAATCCGCCCTAAACCTCCTCTTGCACACTCTACCTCAGTGAAATGCTCCACAGAATCCTTCCTAACAACAGACCCACAAATAACTAAAGGTACAGGATCGCCGGTATGCTCCTTCAACTCTATAGAGCTCGTATGATCAGCGGTAAGCGCCATAACAACTTCGTTCAGGTCGATATTTCCAAGAAGATACTCTACCAACGAATCGACCTTCTCAATCATCATTATCTTTCGGTCTACATTCCCATCATGAGAAGCACTATCAGCCGCCTTTATATGAACAAAAACAAAATCATACTTAGATAGGTTCGCAACAGCAGCCTTCGCCTTAGCAATAACATCGGTATGATAGTCACCTGTAGCTCCAGGAACGTCAAGAACATCCATTCCTACACACTTAGCAACCCCTCTATAAAGCGCACCCGCGGCGATCGCTAAGGCCCGGACGCCATAGATCGCGGTCAAAGGCTCCAGCTCAGGTAAAGTACCTGCTCCTCTTAACAGAACTACGTTTGCCGGAAGCAAACCTTCCTGTCGCCGTCTCACATTTACAGGATGATTCTCAAGAATTCTACGAAATGTTGAACTGAGCTCATTAACAATATTAGCTGTTCTCAAAGACTCATAGGACTCATCAAGATGCGTCACTCTACGAAGACTCAAACCCTCCGTACCAGGGTCTGTATCAGAAACCATCCTAGACAACCTTGGTCCTCTGAGTAAAACAGCCAAACGATGCTCTACAGTATGCCTAACAACTACATGTGTCTGAGGATAAGAGTCAAGAGACAATCCGTCTAATGCTTCTGCAAGCTCCTTACAACCACAATTGAGCCTCCCAGCTCTCCGATCTAGAACCACCCCATCCTCATCGACTGTGGCAAAGTTACCTCTAAATGAGACATCTCCGGGTCTAACATCGATTCCTGCTCCCAGCGCTTCAAAGGCCCCTCTTCCATGATAATATTTGTATGGGTCATATCCAAATAAAGCAAGGTGCGATGTGTCACTTCCAGCTGGCACGCCAGGAGAGATCGGGTCCATCAAGCCGCATATTCCCATCGAGGCCAGCTTATCAAGAGCTGTCCTGTGCGCAACTTCTAGGGGTGTCTTACCACCTAGGCGCTTAAGCGGACGGTCTGCCAGACCATCGCATACAATCAGAATCGTCTTCATAGCCAGCAACACCTCCACTACTCGGTTCCTGAGTTCTATTTAAGAAAAGCGTTCTACAACTAATACTGCTTAGAGACATAAACTACCTGTGTCGCTTTGTCAGCACAATGAACACATGAACCAACCGGTTCTTCTACCTTACCATAAAGTGTACCTCTAATAGTGCCACCGTTTGTCTCTTCTTTGATCTCCTCAGCACATACCTCTCGGCCACACCAATTCACACGTACAAACCCACCCTCATGCTCAAGAATCCTCTTCAGCTCATCAAAGCTACTTGCTTCGTGGATATTACTCTTAAAGAACTTGTCAGCTTTTTCCATCAAGCTAACCTGCACTTTCTCCAAAACCTCCCATACGCTGGAAGCCAAATCACTCATAGGTACCACTAAATGCTGGCCTGTGTCTCTGCGTACAAGAACTACCTGCTCATTCTCAACATCTTTAGGTCCAACCTCGATTCGTAACGGAACCCCTCGTAACTCCCAATGATTAAACTTCCAGCCAGGAGTATATTCCTCTCGGTCATCTATCTTTACCCTGACATCTGCGGAGTTTAGAAGGCCTCTCACATTTTCACACATTGCCAAAATACGGCTTTTTTCCATGCTTTCAGAGAAGATGGGCACAATAATGCTCTGTATAGGGGCGATCTTGGGGGGAATAACCAAGCCTTTGTCGTCGCCATGTATAGCTACTACAGCAGCAAATATTCTCGAAATCGCTGGACCATAACACGTCTGCCACACATACTGTTCAACACCGTACTTATCAACATATTTGATTTCAAATGGTTTCGAAAAATTCTGTCCTAATAGATGAGTACTAGGTAACTGCAAGGCTCTTCCATCAGGCATTAGCGTGTCTGCCGCATAGGTATGTATAGCGCCCGCAAACTTATCATGATCAGGACGCGTAAAAAACAAAAATGGAACACAAAAGAAGTCGTGTAAAACACGCTGCGTGGTCTCCATGTCCTCTTTAACCTGTGATAACGCCTCATCAAGACTGGCAAACGCATTATGCGTCTCAATCCAATAGAATTCACGACTTCTTATGAATGGACGGGTTGCCTTGGTTTCGTACCGCCAGACTTGACATCGCTGGTAAAGTTTCAGAGGGAGATCCCTCCAGCTCCGTATCCACAGCGAGTACATTTTGTACATCGCTGTCTCCGATGTAGGCCTGAGGGCAAGACGTTCCTCTAGCCTCTCACTCTTTGCACCTGCCTCCGTTACCCAGAAGACCTCGGGTAGGAAACCTTTGACATGCTCAGACTCCAGCCTGAAGTTCGACTCTGGAATTAGGGCTGGAAAAAGCGTTGGCAGATGACCCTTAC
>JAWBNY010000102.1:0-4789 GCA_038826985.1 Bathyarchaeia archaeon
GTCGTTACTCTTTGCTAGCTCAGTAACCTTCTTTTTTGTGGCATCTACATCTATCGTAAGGTTTTCGTAGTCAAACGGGAAATACTCGACCCTTAGGCCACGAACTGATCCGGCGGTTCCGCCAAACTGTTGGCGGCCCATACTGATGTGCCCACCGCACGGAATTGACAGTGCAATTATCAGGTCGTTCGGCTTTGTGAATGCAGTGTAGACCGCTAGGTTTGCAACCACTCCCGATATCGGTCGTACGTCGACGAACTCTGCTTTGAAAAGCTCCTTTGCAAGACGGATGCATTCCAGCTCAACCCTGTCTATATACTCGCATCCTGCGTAGACTCTCTCTCCTGGCCAGCCCTCAGCATATCGGTTACCAAAGTCTGATGCTAGGGCCTCCCTGACAGCTGGGCTTGGAACATTCTCGCTTGCAATCAGGGGCAGACAAGATTTGAACAATAGGTGATGTTCTTCTAGGATTGATAGGATCTCCCTATAGCTGTTAAGTGGCTTGTTAGTCTTGTTATACATTCATGGACACCAAGTTTTGATGATGTAGCTGACTTAATATTTAAACGGGGTATGGGCGATATGCTACCCAAGGTAGGTAAATCTGCGGAGTCCGATGAGGATCAGCGATGTTCCAAGAATCGCAGATGTTGAGGCGAAAAAAACCTGTTCAATGAGGGTTAAAGGCATTGCAGCCAAAAATATCGTTGTTGGAAACGATGCAAATAGTGTAAAAAGCAGGTTGCCAAAGAGATGGCGGCTAATGTTTCCACAGTAGGCAGCGATACCTACCGCGAACCCGACACGTTTTCGGCTTCCGGATTCAAGTGCGTCGCTCATCTCCCTTCTAAATGCAAGGATTAGGATCAAGCCAAGAATGTGGAAGGCCAAGACCGGTATAGCTCCCCTTCCTTGTGGAGTCAGGATCCAGCAAACAATGAGCAGTGAAAGGATTACTCCTGAGAGAATCCACCTCCTTGTGGTGAGTAGCCCTGTCTGGAGAGCTGCTAAAGATGAACGGGTAAGTCCTAGAGGTCCTAGTGGAAGCTGTGCTTGGAAACCGATGAATAGCTCAACTAGGGATGCTAGAAAGCAGGTTAGGCTTCCCATGAGTGGTCCAAGCATAAGTCCAGTTAAGGAGGCAAAGGTCCAGCCAAGAGTTAACCTAGACTGTTCAAGCCCCACTATTGGAGTCAGAGGAATGGAGTCGCCTAAGACATTGAGGGCGCTGAAGAGCGCGACCATTGAGAGGCGAAGCGAAAACGGCCGGTTTCCACATCTCATATTGTAGACTTCTCCCTGCTTCGAAATACAGTCATGTATAGGTCTTCAGAAACTGGTATGTAAAGCGATTTAGGATCGCCTTCATCAACGACCTCAACAGGAGCCCCTCTTAGTATGGCTACGGGTACACGCTCATCCGTCTCTCCCATAACAAGATGGGCGGCAGAGGCTAGGTCGTCGGCGATATTCATCCTGGTTATGAGCAGCGGCTTACCATATAGGTCGAGGGCTCCGCGACAGTCCTTTACAGGCTCAAAACCTGCTAACCCAAGTGCAAAACCAGTAGTTCCCATTCTTAAAGGCGTTACGTGGCTGTCAACCAAGAGCACACCTAGCCTCTTACCTGTCAAACGTTGCAATGAGTCTTTGAGAGCCTTGGCTGCAGCGTGTGGATTCTCAGGCCAAAGACAGGCGTGGTTAACAGGCGCATTCTTATGGTCTATCCCAGCGTTTGCAACTAACACTCCATGTTTCAATGTAAGTAGTGCTCTCTGAACCCCACCGTACACGTGCTCCGCCTCTCTCAAGACCAGCTCCACAAATCCAGGCTCAAGGTTGAACTCCCTCGCCAGTTCTCTCGCCTTCTGTGAAGCCTCAACCTTCGTATAGTTTATAGTTCTCCCTTCTGCGGTTGCAAGAATCTTATCGGCAACGGCTACGATATCTCCATCCTCAAGCTTTGTTCCTGCCTCGATCACCGATCTGACTATCTGTTGGGCTACGTCCACCCCAGCCTCCACAAGCGGCATCCTAATTGGGATAATCTCGACCTTCTTCGGGAACATAGAAAATCGGCCTAAAGGAGATTTCTCCTAATCAAGATGATAGACCTATATAAGTAGAAGCCGTATATTACAGCGCCATCTCAGCATATTTCGACGCGAGGGAAACGTAGACTTCAGCGTTTCGCCTAATATATTCAAGCTCTTCATTGGTAACCTGCCTAGTAATCCTCCCAGGAATCCCGATCAACAAGCTTCTGGATGGAATGACAACGTTTTGAGGTACTAAAGCGCCTGCACCGATGAGAACATGGTCACTCACCTCAGCCCTGTCAAGAATTATCGCTCCCATTCCCACTAGAACATTGTTTCCGACTTTACATCCGTGTAGAATTGCGCCGTGGCCGATGGACACACAGTCTCCCACTACAACCTCGCCTCCTTCAGATGTATGAACCATAGCTCCGTCTTGGATATTGCTACATGAACCTATCTTGACTGTACCGACATCTCCACGAACTACAGCGTTCGGCCAGATGCTGCTTCTCGAACCGAGTTGGACATCGCCGATTACTATAGCATGTCTTGACACAAAAGCGTCTTCAGCTATCTTCGGCTTCTTATTGTTGTACATGTGACCTGTCAATTAAGCTCCTCAGCTAGGTGGCTTTCAATCGTGCATACCAAGCATCATACTTTGCAACAAGCTCAGCTGGAACGCTAGGTTTCCTCATGTTTAGAACAGCTCTGAAGTCATTCATTGAGACTGGACGTGGCTTGGCTTTAAGGTCGTTCGGGTTTCCATATTTGAAGAACTCTCTTATCACCCTTGCATTCACGTCTTGGACGATGTCGTTGACGTCGCTTCCACTGTACCCTTCGGTCAACTTGGCTAATTCATCATAGTCGACGTCATTTGACACAGCGATCAGTCTCTTGCTGTACAGTCTGAACATTTTGCTTCTAGCCTCTTGGTTTGGGAGAGGAATGTAGATCCGCTTCTGAAACCTTCGAAGAAAAGGCTCGTCAAGGTTCCAAGGCTTGTTAGTGGCTCCAATGACGTAAACATGTAACAACTTTCCTTTATCAGTGATGTTATCCATCTCCTTCATGAACTGTGTTCGCATACGAACTTCACCACCAACTTCTTCCTGTCTGGCTCCAACGAGCGCATCAATTTCATCCATGAAGATGATCGCTGGCTGCCCGTTCTCAGAGACGAGTCGGGCGTTCTCGAAGAGTTGTGAGACATTTCTCTCAGACTCACCCAACCACTTTGACATTATGGATGCTGCATCGACGACGTAGAAGGCCGCATTGATTTCATTCGCCGTAGCTGCAGCGAGAAGAGTCTTACCACAACCTGGCGGTCCGAAGAGTAGTATACCTCTCGACCATCCCGCTGCAAAAAGGTCAGGTCTCCGAGTAGGGTAAATTATCGAGTCTTCAATCGCGTTCTTAGCATTCTCCAGCCCAACTACATCATCCCATTTTACCTTCGGCTTCTCCCGCAGAACCATACTGTCTAGGCGGGACCTAGATTCAGAAGGGCTATCAGCCTCGACAGCTAGCTGACCCTTTATTGTCTTGACTCTTCTTTCATACTGGTTGGCATACTCGGCATAGACCTTATTCTGATAAGCGTTAGGGTACAGGGTGCATAGCTTCCTCAGAATCTCTATTGCACGGTTATACTTCTCAACTGCTAAGTCTTTGTAGCCTTGGCGGTCAAGCTGGATCGCCTCGTTTGCTGACTTAACTGCAAGTCTCTCAAGTTCTTCAGATGCTAGCGACATTTCTGCGAAACCTCGCATCAGGTCTAACCTATGAAGACCTTCCCCTCATCTTTGAGTTGTAGAATTGTTTTTTCTATGTCTCTAGGTGAGGCTTGAAGTTTTGCAGCACATTCAGTAATACTCACCTCTCCTCGGCAGCTCTTCAAATAATTATACACTTGTTCCTTCAAGCATTTCTCTGCCAGCTCGGTCTCGTTAGCGCCTGTCTCTAATAGGGCTACAGGAACCTTCTCTGACGTCTTCTCGGTAAATGTGTTAGGCAACTCTGGGAATTTGCTCCTTATCGTCTCCTCCGCAGCTTTGTTTGCATCTTCCAATATGCGTTGTGCTTCAGTATCAGTTTTAGCTGAATCTCCACTTGCCGTCCCCATGTTTAGTAAGCTCGACTTAAGTAAATTGTCAACCTCTTGAAGCCTTCCCGTCACAGATGGCACTATTCCTTTTAGGCGGCTCCCTGTTTCTTGAACTATAGCCATTACTGGTGTAATGTTTGTAAGGACATCGCTGATCGTGCTTATTGTGTTCAACCTGAGGGTTGCCTGCTCAAGTGCTAGCTGGCTGCTAAGGATCAGTCTGGCAAACCTGCGTATTTCAGCGCATTCATTTGCGTACATTCTGGCCCGAGCCATGTCCTCAGAAATGATTGCTCTAACACAATGTTCGAAGTACTTCTCATCCTTCTTAGCTAGGGATTCTGAGAGAGTTTTTAACTTATTAGTTGTGGACTCAAGTAGGAAGATAGCGGTGGCGACTCTGTCTTTTAGAGGTTCCTCTTTTCTTCTTCTCAGCCTCGAGAGACGGGAGCCGCCTAACATGGCTCTAGCCTTCCGTTCGTGGCTCTGCTTCTTTGATCCTTACAAGTATCGGTAGTTCCTGTAGCGTCTCTGATACTGGAGGAGTCTTTTTCTCAATAGGTCTCTCAAGAGGCGCTAGATGTCCAATTAGAAGATCTATCGCTGCGTCTATGTCCTTCTGCTCCGCTTA
>JAWBNY010000103.1:0-4752 GCA_038826985.1 Bathyarchaeia archaeon
TCGAGTATCTCTTGAGCAAATAGTTAATTGAGTACTTACAACAATTCCAGACCGATATCGGTAAGATATTTTCTAGCTTTTCTCTCATTCTCAAGATATTCACTTGTTGGTTTTTGACTATACCAGTCGTATGCTCTTAGTCCAGCGGCCAAGAACTCTTGAGGATGATCTCCATAAATAAGCATTCTTTTGTCTCTATATGGTATATTCTTCGGAAAGAGATTCCCCTCCAACTTTTCCTTACTAACTCTTTTGGCTATTTCTTCAAAATCGCTAAGCCCTATATTGGATCTTATTGCAGCATCAGAATTTTCAACCACCCAGGAAGTGAAGGTGGGTGGGTTTGTACAACCTACTCTGAAGTTTAGTCCAAGTATGGTGGTTTTAACGGCCGATAGAGCTACGTTCAGCAAATATTGTTCTGAGACTAGGTCGTCGAGACCTACACTTTCTCCCCAAATAATGCTGTAATAGACTTGGTTTGTGTTTCTGCGGTGAGCCTTCTGAATCGCAAACGTACGCCACTCAGTCTCGTCTCGAATTGACTCTTGGCTTCTTGTTTGAGTCAAGGCAACACCGCCTTCAGCTGAGCCTGCTGTGAGAATAGTGTCCCGGTATACCATCCACGCTGCCAAGGGTCCGGCCGTTGATTCAATCATATGGCCCTCTATACTGCCACCAAACGGGCCTGTTCCTGTCCCCCCGCATTGTCCATAACATCCCAGCTCATTATAGACCATCGCGGCAGCTATGAGGTCTTCCTCAACGGTCAGGTCTGGCAGCAAGGTCAACAGTGCACCATCTGTCTTTCTCAACCCAACTTCGGGGTCGAATGGTGCAATCATTGTGTAGGCATCGGTTTTCACTGGATAGTAAGTAATCGCCATACCTCTGCGCCCGGCCATCGTAATACCTTCTCTCATCTTCCTTATTGCCCTCCTAGCCGCATATCCATATAGAGGTTTACCATGGACTTCAAGCCCGTCGATATTTGCATACATATAGCCTTCGATGAGGTCGACTCGGGGATGACGAGCCAACTCTCTAACTACAATCTCAAGAGGAATTAATTTATCCGACCAAGGGCCATGCCCAGACACATCTATGCTAGGTGGTTTCTTATCCCCAATTTCCCTCTTCTGGAAGAATCTTCTATCCTGGCCTTCACCTACTGGCACTTGTGAGGGGGCTTCTCTTGCCGCTTCTCTAACTTCGTCTTCAGAAAACCGTATAACCCTATGTGTTGTTACACAATATACTCCATACTCCACAAGGAGGTCTACAGCAGCTCTAAAGAGGGCATCCGCGTAGGCATTATCAACATCATAGAATTTCTCAGGACCTTTTTGTCTCAGCCCGTATTTTGAGGTGAGTTCTTCCAGTTTTCTGAACAGGCCCAGCCCCCACTCTTTGTCATCCATCTTTGGACCCGATCGCGCTCTACGTGCAACTTCTAAAAGGCTAATCATGAGATTGTCAGTAGACTTCTAGCAACATTTAGTTGTATAAAATATTTCTTTACGAATGGAGAAGAATCATAGTTAATTCGGAGCCTAAATTGCGGCCGAAGCGTCCTATTAGCGTTGCTCTAAGTGCTGTAGCTCTTATTAGCTTTAGTATTGGAGAGCTTTCTACTGGACGCATGTTTCCACTAGCGCGATACCTCTTAGGAAAGTGATGTTGCCTAAAGGATTGAAGAAGAAGTGGACAGCTGCCAGAATGTGAGTTGACAATATTGCGGTTCAGAGCTACTAACTGAATGAATTAGAATATGTGGGTACTAAAACCTGTAACCGGTTGATACTGTTCCTCATACTGCTCAGAGCTAAAGTATGTGCCGCAACAGTTCTAAATTTTGTAACAGTTATAGCCTTAAGCTTTATGAGATAAGCTGACATCATGTTAGCTTTAAGGACTTGAGGAATTTGATTAGTCTGGTTGAGATTGCTGACCGGATGCGTGAGGGCATAAAGGTAACCGACAAGGAATGGAATATGTCTCTCTTCAGAAAGATGACGGAGCTGGTTAAAGAGTACAAGATCAGGTGTCCAGTAGAACCCTCTGATTGGATCAATGTTGATGATACGCTTGCTGATGCTGCGTGGAATGCAGCTATAGACTTCCTGGTTGATATGGGGTGCTTCTGCATTAACAGGGAAAGAGTTCTCAGATTCAGTGAAGAGGAGATTCGAGAAGCTGTGCGGTCGATGCAGAAAGAAGTTGTCATGGGGGAGGGAAAGGATGTGCGAGTGTGGAAACAACATAAGGTCGAGGGAAATGAACCTATGAATGTTGCACCAGGCCACCATGCGCCGTTTACCGAGGATCTCGCAGACCTTATCGTTCAAAACTTCGCAGCAATCCCTCGACTCGACTTTATTGAAGGATTCAACTTCCCTCGAATCGATGGATATGAGATTTATGGGATTCCGCTAGAAGCCTATGCCTCAAAGCGTCAAGTTGCGTGGCTTAGAGAAGGCATCCGCAGAGCTGGGAGACCTGGAGCAGCAATTGTCTATTATCCTATAACGACATCCGCATCCTCCTTTCTTGCCACTATCGACCCTATAGCTGGTTTAAGGCCTACTGACGGTCTATTATTGTCGGTTTTACCAGATGTAAAGGTTGAGTACGATCTTTTGACAGCGGCCATAGTTTTTCAAAGCTATGGATGCTTTGGCGTGAGCGGTACCTTCGGGATCGCTGGTGGCTTTTGTGGAGGACCTGAGGGAGCAATTATTGAGTCCCTTGTCAAAACTATTATCGCATGGATTGTTTACAGGGACACTCTTTACTACAGTGGGGTCGAACACTTAAGCCATGTTAGCGGTATTAAGCGCGTTATGTTTCCAATACATTTCGCCCGCTCTGTAGTGTATCAGGCGACGATACGAAACAGCAACGCTATCCCGATGCATTGGCCAATTCCAGTCTCCGAGCTATGTACTGAGAGCCATCTTGAGGAATTGGTGTTGAGAAGCATTGAAGCCACGGTCAATGGCGCGAATCTTTATGTTCCGAGAGTTAGTCGATGCCGCATGAACGGTGGACAGAGCCCAGCAGATGCTGAACTCATGATCGAGGCTTCTGATGCCGCTATTAGGACGCGGATTAAAAGAAACGAGGTTTACGATATGTTCAAACCTATCATTACAAAGCTTATGGAAAATCCAACACCTGAGCCAGGTAAGCTAATCACCGAATGTTACAACCTCCATCGCCACAAACCTAGCGAAGAGTATAAACAAAAAATAGATAATGTCAGGAAAGAATTTGAGGACTGTGGGCTACAATGGGATTAAGAAATCGAAGTAGCATTGTGCAGACTATGTCTGAAGTAGATACAGGATTCGCGTTGTTTCTGCATAACCTGTATGAGAGGAAAGAAAGCCAATATATCTGAAATGTTGTAATCTATCTTGGTGGCGGTAAATGGAGAAAGATGAGATTATAGCTATGTTGCGTAATGCGATCCTGAATTGTGATATTGATGAGGCCAAGAATGCTGCTAAAGCAGCCTTAGAAGCAAACATTGACCCAGTTGAAGCCATCGAGAATGGGCTTGCACCTGGCATCAGGGAGGTCGGGGAGAGATTTGAGAGGTCAGAGGTCTTCCTTCCTCATTTGGTTTTGGCGGCAGACGCCATGACTGAGGCTGCTAAGATTCTGCAGTCCTCGATATCTCCTGGAGATATGGCTAAAGTTAAGAAGGGGACTGTCGTTATGGCCACGGTTGAAGGAGACCTACACGACCTTGGGAAGAACCTGGTAAGTGTTATGCTCAAGGCAGCTGGGTTCGAAGTGTATGACTTGGGGAGAGACGTGCCTACTGATACGATAATATCAAAGGCACTTGAAGTCAACGCAGACATTATAGGCCTTTCTTCTCTGATGTCAACAACAAGACCATATCAAAGGGAGCTTATCGAAGAACTGAAGAGAAGAGGATTGAGGGAAAGATTCAAGGTAATGGTTGGTGGGGGTACGGTCTACAAGCAATGGGCCGAAGAGATTGGAGCAGATGGTTACGGCTACAACGCTTCAGAAGCGGTTCAGAAAGCGCTGGAATTAATGAGTCAGAAGATCCCGAAGTAATATAGATCCTTTATAGAGCTGCTTTAGTTGGCCAAGCCTAAATCTTATGACGTACACGATAAGTTCTCTGTGACAGGTTTAGAAACCGCTCGAATGAGATGTGAGAAAAATAGTTCGATACACCTTTAAGTTCTACGCTTTTTTTGGTTCCACCTAGGATCAGTGATAGGACTGGATTTCATAGCCTATATTTCAATAGCGTTTGACAAATATTTCTGATCGAGCTAGAGTGGCAAGCCAAGCTCTATTAGCTCTTTTTTAGCTTTTTCATAATTCTCCAGACAAGACTTGGTTGGGAGCCCACGCACAAAATCATATGACTTCGATAGGCGGTTGTAGTA
Organism: Bathyarchaeia archaeon; assembly: GCA_038826985.1. Lineage (GTDB taxonomy): Archaea > Thermoproteota > Bathyarchaeia > RBG-16-48-13 > JAWBNY01. Next base: position 4,437 of record JAWBNY010000103.1, read on the forward strand.
CTCGTTCCAGTTCTCGTATGCGAGAATTCTTGGCTCGCGAACAGTGTCTCTATTCCTTTGCTGTTGTGAGATTGGATGCCCCTCGGTTTTTAGAGCTTTGATGACATTTTGGTCAAGCTTATCCAATATTTTAGGTACCTCTTCTCTCTTTATTCTTGCCTTGAGTGTTGCGTCTGAGACTTCACCCGCAAAAGATACCTCGAAAGGAATCTGCCCGCCGACCAAATGTAGGCCAAACACTGTGGAGGCTATGACGCTTCCTGCTTGGCTGAGGAATGAACTTGTAGAGCCGGCTTCCCCGCCTGCTCACGGCCGC
>JAWBNY010000104.1:0-4666 GCA_038826985.1 Bathyarchaeia archaeon
GGTTGTTGTCACTATTTTATTATTCTACCTCAGACGCAGGGTTCAGTTAACACCTGAAGGCTTATCGTCCACTGATGTTGAGGTTTTGAGTCTGGTCAGGTCTAGGGGTGGAAGGATCTTCATGTCTGAGCTCAGGGAGAGTTTAGGTCTTCCGAAGACGACTGTTTGGAGGAGGGTGAGGAGGCTTGAGGGGATGGGCTATGTCAGAACTAGGAAGGTAGGTTCGCAGGTTGAGGTTGAGATTGTTTAGGGTCCGCGGCGCCTTGTAAGGTTTGTTGCCTGCCTCATAATTTCATTCGCTTTCTCTATGTCGGCTAGTGCTCCTGCCAGTTTGTCGCTGGCAACTTTATCCAAGGCGCTTTTGATGAGGTTCTCTGCTTCTTCTAGGAGTGTTTGAATCTCGTTGAGGCGATCATCCTTGACCCCCATCCTTCTGAGTCTCTGAACCCAGTCTCTGAGCCTAGACAACTGGTTTTCAAGCCTCTTGATATAGTTCTCCAACCTATGCTTGTTAGGTTCCTTTGACGCTTGCTTTAGAAGGGTGAAGGCCATGCTCATCTTCTTCTCGGCCTGGGCGAGTTTCCGAGCGGCCTCAGAGGCGTTTTGAACACCTGATCTTATGATTGATTCGGCGTCGTTGAGTAGTTGTTCAGCTTGATCGACATTCTCAAGAGCATTCTTCACTAACTCTTCACGAATTTCTGTTGAGCTTGCAATGATCTCTCTTATCCTTTTGATTCTTTCCCTAGCCCTCTGAATCGCCTCGATTAGCCTCTCCCTGATATTCTTCTCGGCGAGGGGGCCTATGGGTCCTAATCCTCTCATGGCCTCCCTATACTTGGATTGGGCCAGTCTAGCATCTGTTGCGGATGAGACGTAGTCACCCCTATCATAGGCCTCCTTGGCCCTGCTCAATAGATTGTTGCCTTCATCGATGAGCTGCATTCTAGAAGCTGTATCCTCTCCAGAGGCTTTTGCCTTCTCGATAAGTTCAGCCGCGATGCTTCTTGCCTTCTCAGCTACATTTATGAATATTCTCGCTCTGTTCTGGGCTTGGTTCACCTGCTCCCCTAGAACAGGATTTACACAGACCGTCAAGACTAAAACTATTATGAAGAGGCTGAATATCCTCTTTCCAATCGACATTTTCCAGATCACGAAGACATTGCTTTGATTTTACTTTTAAATAAGGAACCCTGTGGAACGGCCGTTCCAGTGGGGATACAGGTTCAAGAAGTTAAGTTGATTAAATTTTTCTGTTCACGTAGTAGTGGGGCCCTTGGCCAGTCGACGTAGAAAGTGCAGTTATTGTAGCCGGCCCGGTTAGGATAAGTGGTTATGTCACGTTCCTGACATCGAAGACCAAGCCCTATAATCCTATTGATCTGGCCTACGGTACTGAGAGGATCAGGGAGTACCATCACAGTCAGTTGATGTTGACATGCCAATGACTGCTAGAGGTTGAGTATGGAAAAGAAAGAGAACATACACAGAATCTTATACAGATTTGCTCATTCTTTATTCTTTCCCAGTTTTTCTATGTTTTCCATAATTTTCGCATAAGTTTCAACACTACATCTCCACCCAGCGAAAACCATATCGTTTATCGCCTGCCTCACCTTATTCTTTGTAGTGAGCGCTTGAGAAAACGCCTTAACCAAGATGTATATGGTTCCAGCGTAGGTTATCCCATAGATTTTAGCTGTTCTCCTTGCAACTTCATCATCGATTATGATATGCTTATGCTCAGTCACTAATTAGGTTGTCAAGAGCAACAAGCTTCATATTCCAGCCTCTTTCTCTACCAGAGCCGTTTTTCGTTAGACATAGAAGAGTTGGAATTTAGAATGTACAAGCACAGTCATGGTGTTGTACGAAGCCTTCGTCAAAAACCTTATCAGCTGTGACGAACTGGTTGAAGACTTGGTCAAGCTGACGAGGGTGATGTGGATAAGCCCGGATGTTGTAACTGATGTGATTAAAAGGGCTGAAAAGGTGGTGATATGAAGAAGGAAGAGATGGTTGCTGCCAGGCTACCTGGGTCATTAGTATCAGACATAAAGAGGATAGAGACTGTTGAGCAGGCAGATCGCTCAACGGTACTTAGAAAGCTGCTGTTCAAGGCTGTAACAGACTGGAAAAAGGAGTATGCGGCTAGACTTTACGCTGAGGGCTCGATAACTCTGGAAAGGGCTGCTATGGATGCTGGTGTAAGCGTAAGAGAGATGATGGAATATCTGAAGCAAAGGAAGATACCTGCTCAGTACGATATAGAAGACTTAGAGGAAGATATGAAAAGAGCTTTTATAAGAGGGTCGGAACACAGTAAGAACTGAAAACTTAAAGATGATTCATTCCATCTGAATCTATTTATAAAGCCTTGAGAAAAACTGGGTTAACCTCGATATCTTTTCAAGAGTGTCACCTACCTGTTCTTCCGTGGCCTTCTTCCTCAGATAATTCATGTCGAGGTCCTCATAATTCTTCAGCGGCACTACCGCTTGATCCAGATCTGTTCCCTGCCCCCAGAACTTATATCTGTTGAGCCTTTTCACTATCACTTTGCAAGTGGAACACTATCTAGCAATATCGGTATCAGCATAGAAATAACGATGGCTACAGCTAACCCAGGTTGCATAATCGCAACGGCGGCATATAACAGCACCCTCGCCTACGAGGTCATCTATATGCGCCGTGTCAGGGACAATCTCATAGGCTCAAAGCAGGTTGGAACAGGTATGCTATTCAAATGAGGTTGTCATTTCATTTGATCGCTGAGGTTTTGAGGCTTCCTAAAGGTTTTGTATGAGGAAACTTCTATAGCCTTCAAAAGTTATTAAGTTAATATTAACACAAATGTTTGGGGTTTAAACTCTGGATTTGGAGAGGTTAAGAGAGGTCGTCGCCCAGGCCTGTAGGAAAACGGACTGTTTGTATGCGTTAATGTTCGGTTCTCAGGCTAGGGGCGACGCGAAGGTTTACAGCGACCTGGACGTGACTGTCATGTTTGAAAGTTCAGATGGTTGCGTGGATAAGGCGATGGGAATCGCCTTCGACATTGAAGAGGAGATGGGTGTCCGTGTGGATGTGGTTCCCCTCAATGTGGCCGATACTATCCTCAGATATGAAGCCTACAGCCAAGGCGAGCTCCTGTATTGTCTAGATAAGGGTAGGTACTTGGATGACTTCATTAATGCTATAGATGAATACCTGGACTTCAGTTATCACTTCAATAAATTTTATGAGAAAACCTTGAGGGAGATGGGATGTGCCGTCGCCAGGGGTAAAGGCAAGGATTGACAGGTTCTGGTGGGCTGTGAAGAGGCTTAATGAGATCTGCGGAGTACAGCTGACCACCTTTGTAGGCGATAAAAACCTTGTCGACGCTGGGGAGCGTAACCTCCAAGTGGCTATAGAGGCGGTGGTGGACCTTGGAGAAGCCCTCATAGCCAGCATGGGGTGGATGACGCCGAAGTCCTATAGGGATGTCGGAAGAATATTGATGGAGAATGGGGTGGTGGATAAGACCTTGGGAGAGGCCTTTGAAAAAGCTGTAAAGCTGAGAAACATCCTAATCCACAACTACATCTACTTAGCCCCGGAAGACGTGTACCATAACATTGAGGAGCTGAAGGACTCCTTAACCACCATAATGAACTCCGTCATAAACCACATGCAAACCCACGGAATAGACCCATAACAAATCTGAGCCCCACCCATCGAAGCGAGATACTTCTCTCCCAAGTTCATTCAACCTTTAACTTAAAAATATAGGCGGTTAGCCTGACTTCTTAACCTCCTAAAGTTTTGAGCCTAGGGGAAAGCCTGTGGCGACGCCTTCGAGGATCAGCAAAACAACTGAATTCAAAAATTGCATAGAATCATCATGTGCTTATGAGGTTATAAGTTGTGTATCAAGCTTTTGATGTTGCAGATGCTTTATCAGGGTCGGTTTGTTCAGATCGGCTCCATCACTGGGGTATCGAGATGTCTAGGGGTGTAGGCTCGAATATTATGCTCTTGCTTGCAACATCTGCGTTGCTGAGTCTCTCGATGGGTGTTTCTTACCCTTTCCTCTCCGAGTACATATACTCTGTCACGTCGAGTCCACTCATAGCTGGTATGGTTGCGTCGGCCAGAAGTGTTGTATGTGTCGCCTCCCTGATGCTCGGTGGCTATTTGAGTGATTTGGTTGGTCGGAAGAGGCCTATCTGGATCGGAACCTTTCTTTTAGGTCTGTCCCAACTTGTATATGCTTGGGCTTCTACAACATTTGAGTTTCTCGCTGCGGCTTTATGTGAGGGTTTCGCCTACTTCTATTTTCCAGCTTTCAATGCGATGATGATGGATTCAGCTGAGAGTAGCAGGTTGCCTAGACTCTTCACGTTGGCTCTCATAGCTGATCATCTGCCGTATACTGCTTCACCTGTCCTCGGAGGTTTTCTCAGGGACCTTTACGGTTTATGGGGTTTGAGGGTTGGTTTCCTCTTCGGCGGTGTTTCAATGTTGATATTGGCCTTGGTGAGGCAACTCTTCTTGACTGAGACTCTGAAGGGATCTTTAGGACCTTCTGGAGCTTGGCCATCGCTTTGGAGGGGTGCCGTCGAGACTTTCAGGTGTCTAGATCCAGCGGTGAAGAGGTTGATGGTTCTGCGTAGCCTTATAC
>JAWBNY010000105.1:0-4638 GCA_038826985.1 Bathyarchaeia archaeon
AGACCTCTTCTACCTGTGAGCGAAAATGTTAGAGAAGAGTTGAGGAGGTTACTCGTTTCATTGGGGCTGATCTAGTCTATGCTTTGTATGGCAACGTAGCAGTACATGTAAGCAATGGCCTTGTCATAGACGCGGCTAACCTTCGATTTATTGGAGTGTTACTATTTGCGATATGTAGCAGTGCCTAGTTGCAGAGGAACATTTTTCGACTTCATAGGAAAAATTTAACTTGAGTGATCAGAGATGTTTGACTCGGAAACTTGCCACTTCAGAAGCGCCAGTTCTCCTGAATTAGAATTGTCGTTGAAGCTTTTGGAGAAGGGATTCGATGTTGAGGAAATTTGCAAGTTTGTTGGCTGGAGAGGCTTTGAGGAAATGGTTGAGTATATTTTGCGGCACTATGGTTACTCCACCTTCAAGCACTTTAGATTCGGCTGCACTGGTCGGCGATATGAAGTCGATATTATTGCGCTTAGAAGACCTATAATGTTGTCGGTTGAATGTAAGCGTTGGAGGAAGAGTTGGCAGGCGTCTAGCATTAGAAGAGTGGTTGAAGCTCATCAGGTACGTACATGGCATCTTTCTGAGTGTTTAGCAGACTACAGGAGTTCACTCGCCATCCAGGGTTGGGATCACGTGGTTCTCTATCCGGTTCTTTTGATGATGGGTGAGACCCCATCAAGAATTGAAAAGGGGATACCTGTTGTACCGATTCACAGAGTAAGAGATTTCTTAGATGGGTTCGAACTTCATCTTCATGAATTCGTTGCCTATCACTTCCACGTGTGAGGTTCTAGACTATATTATGCATAATCTACATGTTCAGTTGTCTCAATTTGACAAGAAGGATTTTTGAGGTGTAATCAGGTAGTAGCCACCTTGATTGTTCAATTGCATGGATAATAGCTTTGTTTCTAGAGGTTCTAGCAATACATTGTTTCTGTCTAATAATGTCTATAATCTCTTCAACCGACCCTTTGTCATTTGAATTGAGTTCGATTAACGTGTAGGATGAACCGACCCCTAAGCGGGTATGTGCATCGGAGCTGCCTACAACCGCTAGGCCTAAACTTTTCAAGTAGCTTTTAGGTGTTCTAATGTCAATTTCAACACCATCAAAATCGAGCTCAAGGATCTTCGCTCCAACACCTCTTCTAATAAACGGATGGGCTGCAAGCGCTAGACCATCTAACTCATGTATTCTCTCAATAGTTCTCTTGGCAGTTTCACCTCCTCTTAACCCAAGAGGCTTTATTTGAAATGAAGGTAGCAGACATACAATATCGCCGTCTAGAGACGAGACTTCAAGGCCAGGAATGATTGTCAGGCCTTCTACCTTTATTTTTGAGCATCTTTCTAGATATTTCTGAAACTTTACTTGAGAAATGTCTTCAAATTGGTTGAGATGGTCAGTTATGGCCAGAAACTGTAGACCGCGAAGGCTAGCTTCGTAGGCCATCTCTTCTGGAGATGAAAGTCCGTCCGAGAAAGTTGTGTGACAATGTAAGTCGGCAAGAGAGTAGGCTGAAGATTCATCCTCCGTGTTTTTTCTAACAATCCTCCTGCAAATTGCTAGCAGAGGGTTCCTATCTCCTCTCATCCTGACGCAAGCATCCGAGTTTGTCTACAGAATCAGAGAAAAAGGTTCGTGTCTTGCAGATTTGCTGACCTTAAGGAATTATGAAAACAGGACTTTGCTCCAGTATGGCATGCGGCCCCTATCTGATCTACAATATACAGTATAGCATCAGCATCGCAGTCAAAAATTATGTCGACGATTTTTTGGACATTTCCAGAAGTTTCCCCCTTCTTCCATAAGCACTTCCTTTTTCTACTCCAGTAGTGGGCATAACCCGTATCAAGTGTTTTTACTATAGCTTCTCTGTTCGCGTACGCAAGCATCAACACTTCTCTAGTTCTCCAGTCTTGAACGACAACGGGAATTAGGCCTGTTGAACTGTCAAATTTCAGGTCTGCGAGGTCATGCATCACGATTTCAATTTCTCCTCTACGGCACTTATAGCCTCTCTAAGGTTAACCCGTCCCCATACCCACTTTTCATAATATGCCTTTTTCGCTACGTATCTCATCAGACCCGGTAAGAGATACTGCCTGCCTTAGCGATAGTGCAAGAGCCTTAAACGCAGACTCTGCCTTATGATGATTGTTAGTACCTGACTCGATAATTATGTGAACGTTTGCCCTTAAGGATGCTGTAAAGGATTCCAAGAAATGGACTATGTCTTCACTTGAGGTGTCCTCTATAACTTCTCTGCACATCTTTAGGTCAATCCTCGAATACGGGCGACTTACTAGGTCAACTGCGGCCAACGCCAAGGCATCGTCCATCGGTACGAGTGCAAATCCAAAGCGTTGGATACCTCTACAATCTCCAAGAGCTTTTCTAAATGCTTCACCTAATGTAATGCCGATATCTTCGACGATGTGATGTTTGAGGTTTCCACTACCAGATAATGTTAAGTCGAGTCCTCCGTGGATTCCAAGAGTTCGGATGAGATGGTCAAAGAAAGCCATTCCGGTCGAAATTGACACCGAGCCAGAGCCATCAAGGTTCAATCTTACATTGACCTGTGTTTCTTTCGTAATACGGGAGTGCTCCACACTTCTCAACTCAAACCCTTCCATAGGGAGGATTTCTTCAATGATTCTGACAACTCTTAATATAGCAATCTCTGTTTTTATCTATTTGGCAAATAATGTATGTCTGTACCCTAAGAAACAGCCTCATGTTCCCATTATAGAAGAGCAGAGACATGTCATATACTCTATCCTGCGATGAAGTAAAGATCAGCAGAGTGTTTGTCAAACTATCGGCGCCTGCTTTGCAGAACATCTTCAAGAGCCTCTAAAAAACTCACATTCATCTTCCTCGTTCCAACGGTGACGCGCAAACATCCCTCAAGCCCCTGTGAATCATCGAAGCTTCTGATTAAGACACCACGCGCTCTTAGGTCTCTTGCTACATTTTTTGAGGGTTCAGAGGTTCTAAACAGAATGAAGTTTGCATCAGATGGATATACAATAACATTTAGGAGGCTACTCAAAGCCTCACTTAGCCAGCTCCTTTCCTTCTTCACGGCTTGTACCGTAGACAACATCACTTCAGGACGGTTCAAAACTGCCCTTGCCATTGCCAGACTCATGACATTTAGATTGTACGGTAACTGAACCCTCCTTAGACAGGAAGCTATTCTGGCTGAGGCAACTAAGTATCCGATACGCATCCCTGCTAGGCCGAAAGCTTTTGAGAAAGTTCTCACCACAATCAAGTTGTCCAGAGTCTCAACAAGGTCGGTCAAGGAGTATTGTGCAAACTCAACATAGGCCTCGTCTAACAGCACAATACCTTTGAAATCTTCGGCGAATGCCCTTATTTCTTCGCGTGGAAACTGGTTTCCAGTTGGGTTATTCGGTGAACAAAGAAAACATAGCACTGTTCGTTCCGTACATGCCTTAAGCATAGAACTTGAATTAAATCTGAACTTGCTATCTAGAGGGACCTCGATAAGGTTATTCCCTAAACTATTCATGATGATTCTGTACATAACGAAAGTTGGGTAGACAGTTATTGCCTCTTCGTTGCCGCGAAGAAAGTTCCTTGCGACTAATTCTATAAGTTCATCTGAGCCATTTCCGACCACTATCTGTTGAGGGGATACATTCACGTATTTCGATAGAGCCTCAATAAGCTCATCTTTCTCATCCGTTGGATATTGTCTTGGATCCAATGAATTGGAGAGTTGACATAGTATCGACGCCAGAATCTCCTTTGGGTACAAGAAGTTCTCGTTTGAATCAAGCTTGACAATCTCTGACACGTGCCTTCCTAGACTTCTTGCAAGCTCGTTTACGCTTTGCCCGACCACGTATGGTCGCAATCTTTCGAACTTCTCTAATCTCTGATTAAGCCACGTCTGTTTAGTCATTGTCCACCCGTCCTTTTACAGCTAGAAAATGGTTAGGAAGCCCCTCCCTTGTCGAGAGAGCCTTCACCGTCGGCAAAATCCGCTTCATCACCGATCCTTTTGCTTCGACGATTGAGATACGTTTCACATAGTCAAAGACTGAGAGACCCGAGTATATGCGTGCAAATCCAGCGGTAGGTTGAACATGGTTTGTACCTAGAGCATAGTCGGCTGCAGCTACAGGCGTGTTTTTTCCAAGTAGAATAATCCCTGCTGATGATACTGTTTCGGCTACCTTACCTGCTTCTTTCACCATGAGTTCAAGATGTTCCGGTGCAAATTTGTTTATGAACTCTACTGCCTCGTCTACAGACTCTGCCAGCACAAATGCACCGTGTTTCTTCAGAGAGCTCTCGATGATTTCTCGTCTTTCCGCGTGTTGAAGCTTCTGCTCCAGTATTCTGTAGGCTTCTTGTAGAAAGATTGCAGATGTTGATATGAGAATTGCGACGCTCTCAGGGTCATGTTCAGCCTGCGATAGCATGTCTAGAACCGCGGCTTTTGGGTCGGCATTGCTGTCTGCAAGAATCACCACTTCACTAGGGCCAGCAGGTATGTCAATTGCAACATCTTTGCTAACAAGCATCTTTGCCGTCGTGACGAATCTTCCCGCTGGACCTACGATTTTCTCGACCGGGGCTATAGATTCGGT
>JAWBNY010000106.1:0-4602 GCA_038826985.1 Bathyarchaeia archaeon
AGAATACCGTTTGTCTGTAGGATATAGGCCTTAGCAGAGACCGCATCCATGACCTCCTCCATCTTGTCAGTAGCCAAAGTGGGTTCTCCACCATAAAATATGATGGTTGGATCTGGGTCACGAGCAAGGAACCTGGCAAGTTCTTCCACTTTGTAAGCAGGGTTAACAGGCAGATTGTCTTCAACATCGAACGGGAATGGCTGCCCAAAGTCTTGTACACATTTTCCATAGCAGTATCTGCATTGAAGATTACAGTTCATCGTCAATGTAATGTAGAAATACACGGGGTGGTATTTGATTTGGAACCTTAAAAAGCATGCATAAAGATTCCAAACTTGATCAAGATGAAAGATTATCTTACTTTGCTCCACCTCCCCACTACCTCAGCACTCCTGTCACTCACTATTGTCGGACTCATGCCTGTTCCGCTAAGGTATCCTGAACGATTTTTGCTATTGCTGATAGAAGGTTTCCTGATGGTGGGAGTCGCAAGCAACTATCTAGATGAACTCAAGGGAAGACCTTGGAAGACAACGATTCCCCCTAGGATCCTATGGACTGTAGGTGTCGGCAGCTACATAATGTCTACATGCATAGGCATTCTTATTTCACTCTTAGCAGGCTACTGGTTCCTTCTGTTTGTATCTATATGGTCCTTCTTGGTTCCTTGTTACAGTCTCGAGCTCTTCAATGGCTTATTCCATAATGGCTGGGTTGTCGCTTTTAACTCGGCTTTGAACACGTTAGGTGCCTCCCTGATACAAGAGCCGGAGTTGAATCTATCAAACATTACTGTGTCGGCAATATCAGGTGCTATAGCCTTCCAAGGTAGACAACACTACGAGCTTGGAAAGGCAAGTGGGAGGGATCGTAGCCCGGATACGTTCTCAAGAGAGTTCTGGCGAAGACTGAAGCTGGAGATACTGCTGATAAATGTCATCGCCCTTATGACGCTTACTGCAAGAATCCACCGTGTATGAGTGAGCTGGCATAATCAATAATCTTATACGCCTTAAAAGGAATATGATGTCCGTGTGGTCAGCTTGAAGATAACCGATGTAGAACCCATATTTGCGGACAGATTCCTTTTTGTCAAAGTCCATACAGATGCAGGAATAACAGGACTAGGCGAGTCTGGAACATGGGGCTATCTCGAAGCCTCTGCAAAGGTCATCGAAAAATACAAGAAATACCTTGTCGGGCAAGACCCTCTCCGTATTGAACATCATTGGCAATACATGTACCGTTGGAGCCACTTCCGGGGCGCAGCAATCATGGGTGCTATAAGCGCGATCGATATCGCCCTCTGGGATATAGCAGGGAAACATTTTGATGTTCCAGTCTATCAACTACTTGGGGGAAAAACAAGGGTTCGAGTACGCGTATACGTTCATGTCTTCGGTAAAACGACAGAAGAGCTTGTAAAGAATGCACTTAGGGCAAAACAGCTTGGATTCACAGCCGTGGGCCACATCTCACCTTTTGTTCCGGAGTCTCCAGATATGCCACATAGTAAGAAGATGACGGACGCAGTTGAAAGAGTGAGGAAATATAGGGACGCTCTAGGCGACGAGGTCGATATATGCGTTGAGATACACCGACAGCTTACGCCCTCCGAGGCGATCGTCCTAGGCCGTGCTTTGGAGCCACTGCACCCGTTCTTTTTCGAGGACCCAATTCTTCCAGATAGCATCGACCAGATGGCATTTGTCGCACGACATATCAACATCCCCATAGCCACTGGGGAGCGTCTGCACACAATCTTCGAGTTTGAGGAACTCCTTTCCAGGAATGCGGTTCAATATGTCCGACCAGACGTCTGCTTGGCAGGTGGCATCTCTCATTCAAAGAAGATAGCTGCTTTGGCTGAAGCCCGTCACGCAGGAGTTGTTCCTCACAACCCGCTGAGCCCCGTCAGCACAGCAGCCTGCGTTCAGCTAGATGCCTGCATACCAAACTTCGCCATACAGGAGTATCCACACAGCATGAGTGAAGAAGAGCCTCGCGGCAACAAACTGGTAAAGAGGCCACTTAAAGTCGAGAAAGGATGCCTAATCGTCCCAGACGAGCCCGGGATAGGTGTGGAGCTGGATGACTCCGCTCTAGACAAGTTCCCACCGATTCCGAGACTTCTAGCAACTCGACTGAGATACGACGGCTCCGTGATAGACCAATAAAACCATATCTTTTTCTGTGTTTCCCAAAAATTTGTCTACATGTAAGTACGGTAGGGAAAAGTTTAACAGAAAAAAGAGGGGGCTCTTTTTGCATGTTTACTAAGGCACAGAGTATCAGCTCTTAGCTGGAAAGCTAGTAGCTTCTCTCAGCTTGAGCCGTCAGTTTTCTTCAGAGTGATCTCAATGGTTGAGACCGCTCTGGTTCCCCCAGATTCCTGGGTTATCTCCTCTGTACCTATGACGATGCCGTCGACATCAAGCTGCTTCATAAATCTGCGCTTGGTTATCTCAGCTACGTCAACGGCTGTTGTTATGGCTCGTCCCCTCGCCTTTAGTGTCACTTCCTTTGTGTCGGGTGCGCTGAAACTTGTGATCACGGCGAGGACATAACTCATCACGGGTTTGTTGCCTATGTATATTATGTTCGGTTCGCTTGACATGTTTGTCATCTCTGGTGTGTCGGTGTATTCATTTTGAAGCAGAATCTATATTAAAGCATAGTGGTCGGAAGAGTGGGCAAACATCGACTTTCAGACGGAGGAATAACCCAGCACAGATACTTGGAGGCTAATTAAGTGTCAATGTAGGTGCTGAAACTCTGTAGAACCGCAGATAGGTGTATGCTATTGCTTGCGGCCCAGTCTAAATCCGCTGAGAGACATACGTGGTAAAACCCCTTAAGTACTTCATCGCCTTACTCTAAATTATGAGTGTCCGCATAGAGGAAGCGCGGAAACTTGTAACAATGCTAGTCAGAAAACACAGGTTCCCAGACGTTATCCGTAGGGATATCCTTTCCAAAGCTCTCACGAAGGAAGGCTATGAAGAAAATGTAATCAACGCCGTTTTGACCGATATCACGGTGGGAGCCTTGAACCGGCTAAACTATGACCCCGAAATCCTTGTTGGCCTTGAACAAAAGGAGAAGCCTGTGTGCGGTATACCTTTTCCGTTCGGCTTTGACCAGAGTGGGCCTAATCCGATCTGCTGCTTTGGGCTACCGATAACCGCGGAGCAGGGAACTTTGTACTTGGATTATACCAATAAAGACATCGTGTATTCACATTGTTCAACAAAGGCCCAAACACAGGAGTTCGTTAAGAAGTATAGATGCGTTCCTTTAAGGAAGCGTTAAGCTGGCCATGCAAGAACGCTTCTGTTAAGTGTACTTCAGATGCTCTCTTCGATGTGTAAGGCTAGTGAAGCCTCGGGCGGGATTCGAACCCGCGACCAACAGCTTACGAGGCTGCCGCTCCGACCGGGCTGAGCTACCGAGGCAGACGATACCAGGAATAAAGTTCCATGTGGACTTTTTAAGAAGTTCGGCCTCCTTCTATGTGTTCAAGTCTAAGGACTGAAAGCTGAGATGGGTAGATTTGGAGTTGGTTCAAGACCTTGGTGAGAGAAAGATAATTGAACTAATCGTAAGCAGGCTGGATAAACTGCCAGATATGCCTGTACCTTTCGGAGACGACGTCACCGCCGTTCGTATCGACGATGAAAGATTGGCAGTTTTGAAGACAGACATGCTTGTTGGCGGACTTGACGTACCTCCGGGTATGACTCCATATCAGGTAGCAAGGAAAGCGGTGGTCATGAATGTCAGCGACTTTGCCGCCAAAGGAGTCCAGCCCCTTGCCATGCTTGTCTCGCTTGGGCTACACCGCGGAACTCCTCGGAGGGACGTTGAGGAACTAGCTCTGGGACTTAATGCGGGGGCTCGAGAATACGGCGCATATCTAATAGGCGGGGACACCAGCGAGGCTCCTGACCTAATCATAGCCTGCATGGTCTTTGGGGTTATCGACTCTAACCGCTTAGTCAAGAGAAGCGGAGCAAAGGTTGGAGATATAGTTGCCGTCACAGGGCCGTTCGGTAAGACGGCTGCAGGACTAAAACTCCTCTTAGAGAAACTTGACGCCCCAGCAGAATTGAAGAAACGGCTACTGGAACCTGTGTATCTTCCCAAGGCTAGGCTTAAGGAGGGGTTGGCGCTTTCACGTAGCGGTGTGGTTACATCATCTATCGACTCAAGCGATGGACTTGCCGTAAGCCTGTATGAGCTTCATAAGATGTCTGGAAGAGGATTCGAGATATCGCGGCTTCCTATCGCGTATGAGGCTGAAGAGTTTGCTGAGATACATAAACTGGACGTGAAGGAGCTTGTGCTATATGGCGGCGAAGAGTACGAGCTTGTAGTGACCATAGATCCGAACAGGTTTGAGAAGGCTATGAGTTTAGTCCAAGATGTTGGAGGAACACTCATACCTATAGGTTTGGTGACCGATAATCCAACGGTCAGGCTTAGGAATGGACTTTCAGACCAAGAGATATCTCCTAGAGGTTGGGAACACTTCAAGAGTAGCCTCAAGGCCTAATCACAGGTTCTAAGGCAGTTAGTTAATAAGCGGGGTTTTACAGTTCA
>JAWBNY010000107.1:0-4594 GCA_038826985.1 Bathyarchaeia archaeon
TTTTTAAAATAGCTAATTGTTCTCCAGTGCCAATTTCACTATTGGCTCTTGATATAAACAAACTTCAGTTTTTACACACATAAACGAAGCTATGACTAAGTATTTTTCTCACATGTGATTCAGCCTTCATCACGTCATTTCTTTGCTCTCTATTGCGGAGACTGCTTGCTGTTCTAGCGTGCGAGAGTTCCTAAAATATCGAACTGCATCTCTCTGAGCTCCCCGATCAATTCAAGCCTCTCCTTAAGCTGACTATCTCTCTCTGCAATTTTCATAAGACTCTCTGAGATCCATATTTTCTCAAGCTCCAAGGTGTTCTTTATCCTTACCACTTTTGCTTCACTAGGGTGTATGGGGCCTATTGTCCTGAGGGCAATGTCGATAGCGTCCCTATCGTTAGGTAGGCAGACTGGAATTTTTGCCAGTTCAGGCCATCCTGCTGTCAATGCATTCAGATAAGTTGCTTTGTAGTCAATCTTCGAAGCCAACCTTTCTGTTATTATGTCAGCAAGACCGATTCCTATTGCGTTCCCATGTGTCTGCTCTGATAAGTCTAGAACAACTATCCTCTTTATCTTAGGTGCCATAGGGTCAACCTCACCAGGTATCCAGAATCTCCCTGTGACGTTTGTATCCATCCCTGTTCCGCTAATGTTCTTGCCCATTTCCTCGACAATGAGGACATCTATCTCCCTGAATGGTAATCTTGCCACTAATTCCTTGGCTTTCTCCAATAGCTTTATCTCTTCCTTCTCAAGGTCTCCAGGCTCTACTGCTTTCACATCCGCAATCTCATGGTAGGCATTCTCAACGATTGCAAGACCCAAGACCACAGGTAGTTTTTTCATTATTAGTCTAGCCGCCTCAGGTATCAACCTATGATATCCCTCCGCTTGATAGCTATGAATTATCTGTGCACCTTTCTGTTTTCCAAGTCCTATAACCATCATCTTCATGAGGCCACTCTCTATTCTATCTTTGAAATCGGTGTGAGGCTTTACTCGACCGACTATGATCACGGCGTCAGCCTTCAACGCATTCCTGTCAACATATACAGGTGCACCATTCTCCAATCTGCCTATTTCGTCGACTTCGAGGCATGAGAAAATCGGCGCACCTACGGTTTCTTCAGTAATCCCAAGACTCTTCAAAATCTCAATCTGGCCTTCTGGTATTCCACCTCCATGGCTCCCCATCGCACAGATGAGAAAGGGTCTACCACCCAACTTCTTAATTTCATCAACTACTATTGAAAGGACTTCTGCATAGTGCGCTATACCTCTGCTTCCAGCTGTAACAGCCACACTCATTCCGGCTTTAACCTTTCTAGAAAGACCTGCTTTTTGTAATTCTCTTCTAATTGCCGCTGCATAATCATCAAGATGGATTGACGGTATCTTTTGTCGAGCTTCGATCATTCTTGGAAAGACCATTGGTAATGACAAGGGCACTCACCTTTATTTACGCAGATGGCATCTGAATAGGCTTCTATTTTTCTCTGCTATTAGTATGTTCCTTGCTTAATACCCAGTGTTGAGTACTGGTAGAATACGCAATAGGCTTATGTTGTCAATCACTGTTATGTTTCGGATAACTCTTGACAAGTATATGCCCATTAAGAATAGGATATGATTTTTACCTTCGAATATATCTATTAATTGAGGGTTTTTGAAGTGGCAAAGGCCGATGGAGCCCCTATAGATGAAGAGATCATTAGGAAGCTTATGGAACTACGTTCCTACCTTGAGAAGAAGATTAGCGAGCTTGAAAGTGAGGTCGAGAAACTGAAGTCTATCTTCCAGATTATCGATGAAGTTATCGTTACCAAAAGCTTCCAAAGGGCAGAAGTTCTTCAGGCTCAACCCTCAAAAGCAATGCATGTTGCTGAGGCTCCGAGTACCATTTCCAGAGGGGAAGAGAGACCTCTTAAGGCTGCCACCGGTGTTTTATTAGCCAACCTCTATGTTTCAGAAGATGAGCTAAGGATTGTTCCAGCTGAAGGTATGCGTTTTACAACTTCAATTTCTCCTTTCCAAGCGTTTCTCGTTCGTAAAGTGTTTGAACCCCTTCAGAGTAGGGACAAAGAGGAGGTTAGGGTAGGTACATTAGCTCCAGACAGAGTTTTCTCATATGATGTTGTAACAGACGGTGATGTAATCAAAGAGATAGTAATAAGGAACTATGGCGACCAGCGGCGTCTTCGAGAGCTTACCGCCTCTGTACGATGGACCCTTGAGAAGATGTATGAAAAGACTCGTATTCAATCATAGGAATTGAGGTCGGTTTAGACAGATGTCTTTGCAAAAAGCGATGGTAAAATTTGTTGGCTTTGTAGCAGATGCTGGGGAGAATGAATCAAGACTGGTTATCTACCCAGAGTATTGTGATGCACTGTTAGGTATAGAATCTTTTAGTCACATAATAATTTTCTACTGGCTTCACAAAAACGACACGGATGAAATGCGAAAAATCTTACGGGTGACGCCAAGAAGACATCCTGGTGCTCCTGAGCTGGGTGTTTTTGCATGCAGGAGCCCTATAAGACCAAATCCACTTGCTTTTGGGGTGACAAAACTTCTTAAAGTTGAGGGTTGTTCGCTTTGGGTAGAAGGTTCGGATGCTTATGAAGGAACACCGATCATAGACATAAAACCATACATTCCACGGGCAGACGCGGTTGTAGATGCTAGAGTTCCCTCCTGGGCTATGAAGGGTCCTAAGACTTAAATTGACAGTAGCGAAAACTACGGAGAATCAAAAGTACCGAGCCTCAATGCAGATTCTTTGCGGAGATGTTGCAGAGCACAATGTTTTGGGGCTTATACGAAACCAGCTGTTCTTAAAGGCTTCAGATACACTATAGAAAAAGAGGAAAAGTATACCTTATCATGTTACTTATTAGCTTACTTTGTTACATATCTTCTTGCTTTGGCAATCTGCACGGTCCATCTTTCTTATCATGCGTACTAAGCCGCCATAGAGGCGCATCTCTGAGACATCTACTATCGGAACTTGAATTCCTTTTTCTACTTCATAGTATTTCTCATACTTAGGGAAATGCGTATAACAGACTTGGTTAACGGGAAGTATTCCTCTCTCCACTTCGAGATCGAATGATTTGTCATACATTTCTATACAGAATAGGTATCCTTTTGCCCAATACAGTCGGTCAAGTCTATATGATGTTGCACACCACAAGAGATTGCCAAGGGATCTTTCATCAAGCCCTATGACTCGCAACTCCTTGACTGGGGTGTACTTTGTCTTCATAGTCTTGTTAACCTCCATATTTAGGATCGGGGGTAGACTAGCATCGGTGTGGCAACGTTTTACGAACCTTTAGTAGTTTATAATGTTTGAGTTTTGGTACCTAAGAGATGTAAGGTTCGTTATGTTCTATAGGTGCAATGCTCCTCGTAATTCTCCCTGAATATCCGCTGCCAACCGTTTCAACTGTTACGTGCCTAAACCTTTTAAGCTACAGATTCTTTCCAACATTAGTTCAGGCTGAGCAGGGAAACCTCAGGGGACATTGTTGACAGCTACCCGAATTGGAAAAGGCATTACATATATTGCTATTCTTAACGCGTTTCAGTTTGCCATAGGTATAATTTTTTACTATGTGGTTTCGAAGATATTGACTCCTACTGAAATAGGTATTATGTCTACGCTCAACTTTGCACATGCTACATTCATTGTTCTGGCTCCGCTTGGCCTACAGTTTGCGGCGGTGAAATATGTGGCAGAGCATCTAGCTCAAGGTGAAAGTGAGAAAGCGTCTGCTGTGGCTAGAACAATGATAAAGATGGTTCTAGTCGCCTCTGTGGGATTTCTTATCTTGTTCGTAGTGTTTGCTTTTTCATTCATACAGAAATGGGCGGAGATGGATAAAATCGAAACGCTATATGTTGTTATCTCCGTTGCAGCAACTTTCGGTGCTATGCGTAATGCCTACCTAGCACTTTTGCAGGGTCTTCAGCTATTTGATAAGTACGCAGTTGCTAACCTTGCATCAATGGGTCTTTCCAAGCTACTTGGTATCATTTTTGTGCTACTAGGCCAGAGACTATTTGGGGTGGTTACAGGCATCCTTCTTGGAGAGATTGGCGGTCTTTCTCTAACGTTCTTCTTCTATCGAGGGCATCTGCCATCGACGAAGGAAAAAGCGGAGCAGAGGGCGCTTTTAAACTTCAGTTTGCCAATATTTGGAATGATGTTGCTTACAACGTTCCAAGATTGGTCTGACCGAATGCTTTTTCTCGTTGTGTCACGGGATCTTGAAGCGCTCGGTCTCTTTGAGCTTGTGATAAGAGCTTCGGCTTCACTAGGCATAATTGGAGCTATCGTAGATGTTATTATGTTTCCTACTTTTTCTGATGCATTTGCTAAGGGAGGCAAGAGACATATCGGGTCTATGATGGGTGTTGCGCTAAGATACCTCGGGTTTATGTATTTCCCAGCCGCTGTTGGAATGGCGACCATATCCAAGACAGCGATGACCATACTCTATCAGGCGAGAACTGCAGAGGCCGGGTATCTTCCGTTAACCCTCATTTCAATATTCACAATATTAGGAACTTTTGCAACAATTTTG
>JAWBNY010000108.1:0-4544 GCA_038826985.1 Bathyarchaeia archaeon
CGGAGTGGAGGGCTTTTACTAGAGAGGAAAAGGAGGAGCGTAGTAGAGTTGGAACGCCTGTCTCTCTTACAGTTCATGACAAAGGGCTCTCCACAGTAATCGATAGGGTGAATAGAGATGCTTTTGGACGTGAGCTACCAGCTGCGACAAGGCTGCAGATGCTCCGTCTTCGCAAATGGCATATACGGGCGAGAGTTCACTCGTCTGTTGATAGGAACTTAGCACAGGCGATGGCCGAGCTGGATCGTCTCGCCGACAAGATACGAGTACCAACGGCTGTAAAGGAGCAGGCTGCCCTAATCTACAGGAAGGCTTTGGAAAGAGGTCTCGTTAGAGGTAGATCGATTCTAGCTATCGCCGCTGCATCGCTGTATGCCGCCTGCAGGTTTACCCAGACACCGCGTACACTTAAGGAGACAGCTGAGGCTAGCCTGGTTAAGAAGAAGGATATTGCCCGGTGTTACAGGCTGCTTCTGAGAGAGATGGAAATCAAGATGCCTATGGCAGACCCTGTACGATGTGTACCGAAGATCGCTTCAAAGATTGGCATAAACGAGAAGACTCAACAAACGGCTATCAACATTCTCCATCGCGCCGAGGAGAAGAAAGTTATTGCTGGGAAAGATCCCACAGGTCTAGCCGCCGCGGCAATATACATCGCTTGTGTAATGGAAGGTGAGAAGAAGACTCAGAAGGAGATAGCTGAGGCGGCTGGAGTTACTGAGGTTACCGTAAGGAACAGGTACAAGGGACTGCGTCGCGCGTTGAAGCTAGAGGTCTAGAATACCTTAACCCTCCTTTTTTTACAGTCGAAGCTCATCTTTTTCAACTCTAGCTAGATATATTTTCTAATTACCTCTAGACTGGAGAGTAGGAAACGGAGATCTGAGATGGGACATCCATACATTCCCAATGACACTCAAAATGTACGCGAAAAAATGCTCAGGACGATCCAGCTTAAGACCGTTGACGATGTTTTTTCTGACATCTCCCCCGACCTACAATTTGGCGGCAGACTCAAACTTCCAAGCCCTAGATCTGAGTATGAGGCATTAAACGAGGTTGAGGCCATACTATCCAAGAATGTAACAGTTGAAGAGTTCCTCTCGTTCCTAGGTGGAGGTGTTTGGCCACATACAGTGCCTGCAGCAGTTGACCGTATTGCCGAGCGAACAGAGTTCTTGACCTGCTACACTCCATATCAGCCTGAGGCAAGTCAAGGTCTTTTGCAGGCGTTGTTCGAGTATCAGAGCCTAATCTGCGAGCTACTAGATATGGATGTTGCAAACACTTCGATGTATGACTATGCTTCTGCCTTGGGAGAAGCTGGAAGGATGGCTTGTCGAGTAACAGGAAGAAACCAGATTATATATCCACATTTTATCTGTCCAAGTCGACTGTCTACGCTCCGAACATACTGTGATCCTATAGGAATAAAGCTGGTTGAGGTTAGAAATGAGCTTGAGACTGGACAGGTTGATGTGGAGGATCTCAAGAATAAGGTCAGTTCCCAGACAGCGGCCTTATATTTTGAGAATCCAAGCTATCTTGGCATAGTAAGTACTAATGCGCAAGAGATTGGCGAAGTCGTTCATGACCAAGGAGGCTTGTTGATAGCTGGTGTTGACCCAATCTCACTGGGCTTGTTGAAGCCTCCAGGCAAATATGGAGCCGACATAGCAATTGGTGAGGGGCAGCCTCTGGGATCATACGTCAACTTTGGTGGACCTTTGCTTGGTTTATTCGCCTGTCGAGGTGAGATGAAACTGATCAGGCAGATGCCTGGTCGTATCATAGGAATGACTAGGACAAGGGACGGCGAAACAGGATATTGTATGGTACTTCAGACAAGGGAGCAACATATCCGCAGAGAGAAAGCAACAAGCAACATATGTACGAATCAAGCCCTTTTAGCAATAAGGGCGGCTGTTTACATATCGCTACTTGGTTCAACAGGTCTTCGAAAGTTGGGGGAGCGATTGGTATATATGGCTAACTACACCGCCTCCTTGCTGTCTCAGATAGACGGTGTGGAAGCCCCTATTTTCAAGGCACCTCACTTCAAGGAATTTACCATGAGGCTCAATACAGGTAACTGTAGCATTCATGACCTCAATTCTAGTCTGCTAAGAAAACGGATCTTTGGCGGTCTCCAATTGTCAAGCATCTTTCCTGAACTTGGGGAGGTTTCTCTCCTCTGTGTTACTGAGCGACATAGAAAAGAGGAAATACAGAGGTTTGTTTCATGTGTAGCAGAAATAGTAAATGGTCAAGATTGAAGACCTACAGGCAGGCTGTGTGGCCTGAGCCAAGCCTCTTTGAGCTCGGAGCCGAAGGTAGGCAAGGCTTTGATTTCCCAATGCTTGATGTATCTGAGCCGATGGATCTGACAAATTTTATACCTAAAAATCTGTTGCGTGATGAAAAGCTCGCCATACCGGAGCTGTCAGAGGTTGAGGTGGTAAGGCACTTCACGCGCCTAAGCCAGATGAATTTCTCTCTGGATACGGGTATGTATCCCCTAGGCAGTTGCACTATGAAGTATAATCCCAAGGTAAATGACCTCGTTACCTCCAGCAAAAAGGTTCATCTAGTGCATCCTCTGCAGCCCGAGGATACTATTCAAGGCTCACTTGAAATTATGTATAGACTGTCAAAATGGCTAGAGGAGATAACGGGCATGGACGCATTTTCGCTACAGCCGTCCGCAGGCGCCCAAGCTGAGTTTGCTGGGGTTCTTATGATTAGAGCATACCATCAGAGCCGTCAAGATTTCTCTCGAGATGAAATCTTGGTGCCGGACTCTGCGCACGGAACTAACCCTGCCAGTGCCTCGATGGGGGGATATAAAGTAACTGTCATCCCCACCGGGGAAGACGGATGTATCGATATCGGTGCGCTGGAAGCCGCGGCTGGAAGAAGGACGGCTGCATTGATGTTGACTAACCCAAATACATTAGGCCTTTTCGAAAAGAGAACGCTTGAAGTAGCTGAAATCATACATAGGGTTGGCGGTCTTCTTTACTACGATGGCGCTAACCTCAACGCAATACTGGGAAAGGCTAGACCTGGAGATATGGGGTTCGATATCGTACATATTAACCTTCACAAGACGTTCTCTACGCCCCATGGTGGAGGTGGGCCCGGTGGAGGACCTGTCGGCGTGAAGAAAGACCTTGAGCGGTTCTTGCCTATACCCGTTATAACATATGATGGAAAGAAATATCATCTAGAGTTCAACCGGCCACATAGCATCGGGATGTTGAGCAGCTACTACGGTAACTTCGAAGTATTATTAAGAGCATTTGTCTACATACTACTCATGGGGGCTGAAGGTCTTAAGAAAGTGTCTGAGGTTGCAGTTCTTAACGCAAACTATATGGCAAGTAGGATCCGGACAATACGCGGTTTCACATTACCCTATGACAATGGCACCCCTAGAAAGCATGAGTTCGTTATCAGTTGCAAAAATATGAGAGAGGAGACAGGAGTCTCTGCTAGAGAGGTAGCGAAAAGGTTGCTGGACTTTGGTTTCCATGCGCCAACAGTCTACTTTCCACAAATGGTTGAAGAGGCGCTTATGATCGAGCCTACAGAGACTGAGACGTTGGAGGAGATGGATAGGTTCATTAACGCTCTTGAACAGATATCTTATGAAGCCTATAAGGATCCTAAGTATGTTGCAGAGTCACCACACAATACTTCAGTGAAGACTCTAGATGAGGCTAGAGCGTCGCACCCCATGACAATCTGTACGAGTTGGCGGACGTTAACGATAGCACGGAATAAGTAGAAAGTCTAAGAAGCAGGTTGCGATGCTTGGTCATCTACTCTCACCATATTGTAAGGCGGAATACTGTTGAGCGGTCAATAGCTGATGAACGTCGATTTGCAGGTTATTTGGCCTAATCCTTGCAATCCAGCCTTTACCGTACGGGTCCTTGTTGATTAACTCAGGTGAATTTGCTAAAGCATTATTTACCTCAACAACCTCTCCTGCAACCGGACTGAAAACTTCTGAGACTGCTTTAACAGACTCGACTGTTCCAAGTAGACTACCCTGCTTCACTTTAGAGCCAAGCTCAGGGAGGCCTACGAAGACGACTTCATGTAGCTTTCTCTGCGCATAGTCAGTTACTCCAACAACTACTGTTCCATCAGGTTCAATTTTTGCCCACTCATGTTCACGTGTATACAGCAGGTCTTCGGGAACATATGGCTTATCTGTAGCTCTCAATTTAACCAGCCCTGTATGGTTATAGCTAATATAATTGGCCAACGGGGAAAGTTAAGGATTTAGATCTCCTTATGTAGCAAATCAACGTTTTTTCTCCAAAGCTATGTCACTTGGAAAGTTTCTTCTAGCTTGATTGCTCTGCAACATTTAGCACCTATGTTATACATGATTCACGACTCATGTATTCCACAGTCCTTTTTCCACGATTCTATTGCAAAGATCTAGGTACAATCTGTATCGGTTATCGTGAAGAGTATGACGATCAGCTCTGGGATGGTAGGTTTCTTTGATCCGAACCATATTATCT
>JAWBNY010000109.1:0-4460 GCA_038826985.1 Bathyarchaeia archaeon
AGTTATAATAGATACGTTGTTGACGTTCGTCACAGTAGGTACAACTGCGTCACCTATCAAGTAACTGCCTTGCTTCTGCAGCCTCTTAATGTTGGGGACATCGCTTCTATCAAGGTATTCTGGTGCACAACCATCAAGAGATATGATAAACGCCTTCAAATAGAACCCAGCTAAAGCTTTGGCGAATCAGCCTTGAGTTTGAACATACAGTCAAGGCAACGTCTTGCTTTAGACGCCTCATCACGAGGTATCTGTACAGGATAGGTTTCATCCCTCAAAGCGAGATAGAGCTTCTCAAGCGTATTCTTTTTCATGTTTGGGCAGATAGCCCCTTCATAAGCAGGTATAAACTCCTTTCCAGGGTTCTCCTTTCGCAGACGATGGAGAACCCCCACCTCCGTCGCAACAATAAACCTCTTTGCATCACTCTGCTTAACATAGTAGCACATCTGAGAAGTACTCCCAACAAAGTCAGACAGCTCCTGCACTTCCAGAGTACACTCGGGATGCACCACAACCCTAGCTTCGGGATAACGCTCCTTCAAGAGCTGTATATCCTCCTTAAAGAATAATACGTGTGTTGGGCAGAAGCCCTGCTCAGGAACAGGTATGATCCTCTTCCCAGTCTTCTTCTCAACAAACTTACCCAAGTTATAGTCTGGTCCGAATAGAACAGTGTCGCTTCGCAAAGACCTCACAACTTCAACCGCATTAGCTGATGTGCAACAAATGTCAGCAAGAGCCTTTGCCTCCGCAAGCGTATTCACATACAGAACAAGCGGTATATCTGGATATCTCGTCTTCCAGCGTTCAATAACTGTTGCCGGCAACATATGTGCCATAGGACATCTCGCATCAGGACTTGGAATCACAATCTTCTTCTCCGGATTCAACAAGGCTCCATTCTCCGCCATGAAGTCTACAGCGCAAAAGACGATAAGCTTCGCATCTCTCTCATCCATGGCTTTACGGCTAAGCTCAATGCTGTCACCCACATAGTCAGCTATGTCCTGGATCTCCGGTCTTTGATAGTTGTGGGCAAGAATAACAGCCCTCTTCTTCTCCCGTAGAACGTTGATCTTCTCCACGAGATTCGCATAAGACATCTTCAATCACACAGAGGAAAGATTCTCGATAGGCACGCTGTTTCCTCAAAAAACTAACATAGCTATCTTTTAAACCATGGCTTTCCGAAAATTTACTCGGAGTGCGTAAGTTGAAAAAAGAAGATGCTTATATGCGCGACCTAACCCCGTATACGAAACAAATTATATCACGTGCCCTTCTAGCTCTTAGAGACGATGTAGGCAGAGGCGACATCACAACTCTTGCCACCCTATTAAATGCTTCAAGAGAAGAAGACGCGATAATTGTTGTAAAAGAAAGCGGGGTCTTGGGCGGCGTTCTAGAAGCAAGAGCTATCCTAGAAGCAGGCGGTCTCCAAGTTCAGTTCCTAAAGGAACAGGGAGAAATCGTGGAGAAAGGTGAGGTGATAGCCAAAATCCACGGCGACGTAAAACAGATTCTCAGCCGTGAACGAACCGCTCTCGACTATCTTCAGGTAATGAGCGGTATCGCGACAGCATGCCACCGCCTTGCCAAAAGATTTCCTGGAAAAGTTGCAAGCCTACGGAAGACTCATCCGTGTCTGGCATTCAGCGAGAAGATGAGTGTACGTGCTGGTGGAGCACTAACTCACCGGCTAGGACTATTTGATGGCTTCCTAATAAAAGACAACCATCTTGCTGCAGTTGCACGTGAACTCTTCGGTAGCTCTGTGTTCACAGAGGAGCAGAAGGCCAAAGCAATCCAAGAGTCCCTGCGGAGGGTGGAAGTTTTCAGGAAGAGGCATAGACTCTCACGCTACTTTGTTGAGGTTGAGGTTGAGTCGATGCCTCAAGCCTTAGTTGCCGCAAGATATTTCCGTGAGAAGGGCATTCCTGACATGATTTTGCTTGACAACATGGATCCATCCGAGGTAAGACGATGTGTCAAAGCGATACGTGAAATCGCCGGGGAAAGCATCTTGATTGAGGCTTCTGGAGGAATAACCGAGGCCAATATTGAGTCATACATTGAAGCAGGTGTAGACGTTGTTTCGATGAGTTCTTTGACCCTAAACTCTCGCCCTCTTGATATCAGTCTAAAAATCGTTGGATACAAGTGACTAAGCCACCAGCGCTCTTTCCATTGTATCTCCTAAAAGTCTTTTGCGTGTTAAATTCTATAGGAGAGTTCATCAGTTTAGTATCCGCTATTTTCCATGATGTCGGGTGGAAATCTTATACTGTCTAGTCTCGGTCTTGAAGTCGGCCTCACTTACGAAGCCATCGTTACTACAGTTTCTGCAGCTGGAGAATACAACGCCGCTCCGATGGGTATTAGAAGAGACGACGATACATCAGTAAGCATTAGTCCGTTTAAAACATCCAGAACATACCATAATCTAGTCGTAACAAAGGAAGCAGTAGTCAACTTTACAGACGAACCATACCTCTTCTTTGCTACTGCTTTCAAAGAAGATAAGCCACTAGATCTCCATATCTTTTCCCATTCTAAAACTGTGAAGGCACCAAGGCTTACAATGGCAGAAAGCTTCCTTGAACTCAGGGTTGTGAAGGTAAACGAGTTTGAAGACCGTTCCATCGTAAAGTGTTGTCCACTTCTCAGTGAAACCCGATGCATTAAACCAAAACCCTACTGCAGGGGTAGGTACGCTGCTCTGGAAGCAGTTATACATGCTACACGTATCAAAATACTTCTTGAAAATGGACAGCTGGAAGAGGCAAGCCGTCTCATCCAGCTTGTCCAATCATATCGAAGCCTCGTACATAGGGTAGCCGACAGTTCCTCCTATTCATTGGTAATAGACAAGGTAGATGAGATGATAAGGCGTTGGCATGGGAACAAACTGCTTAGGCGAGATAACAAATGAACCTCTCTGTGTGGCTTACGCGCTATCGTGAGATAGTGAGAAAACTATCTCTCAGTTGGGACAAAGACCAAGAAGCTGCAGACCTGCTTTCTTCACTTCTAGACGAAGACTTCATACCTCTGGAGCGAGTGAGAGAAGCGGTATCAGGTCGAAACGTGCTGGTGTTTGGGGCTGGCCCATCGCTAGTTCAGGATCTTCTAAGTCTTATTCAAAATTCTATACTTGATAGATTCTGCCTTATCACAGCAGATGGTGCAACCAGTGCCCTTATTAAACAAAACATACGACCAAACCTGATCGTGACCGACCTAGATGGAAATATTGAAGACCAGATTCATGCTTCTAAAGAAGGAAGCATCGTCATCATACACGCGCATGGAGACAACATTCCAGCTTTAACAAAGTATGTGTCCAAGTTTCACAACCGTCTAGGAAGTACTCAGGTGGAGCCTAGAAAAGGAGTGTACAACTTCGGCGGTTTCACCGACGGCGACCGGGCAGTATTCATGTCTATAAGCCTTGGGGCGAAAACGCTGACCTTGGCTGGCATGGACTTTGGGTCGGAAATCGGCGAGTATTCGAAGCCTAAACCATATTCAAAAGAAATGAAGGTTGAGAAACTGCATGTAGGCCTAGAGCTTTTGGAATGGTTATCTACTAACACCCTAATCCCTCTTTACAATATCACTGCCGGTGGAATTCCAATTAGAGGTTTTAGAAAAGTAACTGTGGATGAGCTGCGACGTCTTATCTAATGTGTGGCGGAAGCCATCTCTTGACGTATCTCACCAAGCGTTGTTGTTCTCTCAGCAACTATATCGTGTTTATGTACGCTTTCGTTGCTGAACATTTGTATGAAAACAGCAACATCGTCAGGTAAGTTAACATATTTCTTTACCAAAGCAAGCATTACCTCACGGACAACATCTTCAGTGAACATAGTCCTCCTATGGGCCTGTTCAACTACAGTTGCTTCAGCAGGCCTTTTCAGAATAGTATACGTTTTACCGCTCATAGCCTCCTCAAGTATCCCTGCAAGGTCCTCAATATCCAATTCAAATCCCTGAGGACACGTGACCATTATGGAACCTGTAGTTCTCTGCGTATGCGTAGCGCAAATTGAGTTCTCTAAAACCTCCTCGATTATTCTATCCTCGTAACCAAGTTTCCTCAGCCTCTCTCGCGTCCAAGTCTTCAGAAGCTCCTGTGTACAGGGGCATGCAGTGAAACCAAGAACCCTAGCGCCAATAGCTCTAGTAACCTTGACTGTTTCACGTTCTCGAATAGCAACAGCTGTTGCTAGAATATCATAGGGCTCCTTGACAGAGAACGTCTGGCCTGGAGCTTGTCTGGGGATAACATACCTGCTTTCAAGGTTTACCTCTGCTCTCGAAGCATACTCATGTTTCTTCAACAAACTCCGAGCCAAAGTTTCACAGAAGTCTTCAACACGATATACCTTATTCCTAGCCCCCTCTTCAATTACGTCATGTAGAGATTCTGGGTCTCTGGATAAGTGAACGCC
>JAWBNY010000110.1:0-4449 GCA_038826985.1 Bathyarchaeia archaeon
TCCCACGTATCCTTCCCCCACTTTTTGCAACCAGCTTTGTTGCACACCGCTCAGCACATCCATCAACGACGATGACAGGTAGCTTTGCTACGAGTTCAGAGTATAGAGTAACACCTGCAAGAAGAGGGGGTAGAGCAATGAGCTTGGTTTCCTTAGGCCTCAACTCCTCCGTAAGTTTGAAGACACTAAACATAGCAACTGTGCCTAAAGCCTTGTCCATTCCAGCGCAGGCCACAACAGCTACCTTTGCTTCATCACTCAAGAGATTATCACCCGTTGCTGGTTGACCGTCTCTTCAGTATCTCATCCACTCTGGCTGCAATCTCTTCCGCAACTTCTTCGGCGATTCTCATCTCGTCTTCGGTCAGCTTATCACGAGACTTGAGTACAACCTCAGGATGTTTTTTTGCTATGTCTGATACTACGATCGAATATGCAGGTTTGCCGCTGAGGTTGGATGTGGCAATTTGTGCGCAGCGTTTCTCACATCCATCTACGGTTATGGTTGGAAAGATTTTTGCGAAGTCTCTCTCATTCTTGTCTCCAGCTAAGAATAGAGGAAGACATATGGTGACTGTCTTGTCTGGTCTGAGTTTCTCAAGAACCAGACGTGTGGCCACTAGGGCAATTATGCCTCCTGGAACATCTTCACCACTGCACGATATTATGCCGACTTCTCTTGTTGGAAGAGCCATTTTCACTCCACCACCCCATCCATTCTTTCTATGACCTCCTTGGCTACAAGGTCAGCAAGTTTCAGACCATCATCATTCAACTCGATTATGCCTTGCGGCTTCAACCCCTTGTTCTTTCTAAGGACCTCACTAACCATAACTTCAGCTAAGAGTCTACCATTGGATGCAAGTATATTCTTGGCAGAGCATCTGTTTGGACAGCCGTCAATAGCTATGCATGGAGTATGGGAAACGGCTCTTCCTGCACTGTCATCTCCGACGGTGAGCAGTGCGAGGCATAGGGTTCTGGCATTTTTCGGTCTCTCTTCTAGAACCTTATAGGTGGCTGTTCTGCTGACCCTTCCGAGGGCCTTTCCGATCCCGCTGCAAGGGATCACTATTACTTCCTTAGCCCGACTCATTTCTGAACAGCCTCTGCCTTTCTCTCTTCTCGAATCTTCTGTATTAGAATGAGAACTTCACTCTTAAGTGGGAAACTCAATGCGTCAGTAGGACACACCTTCCGGCATGACCTACAGAACACGACACAGTTGTTCGGATTCTTCACGACGAGTTCTCGGGAATTTCCCTGAACACCAAAGACATCATGAGGGCAGAACTTGAGACATTGAGGATCTCCACCGCAGAGGTCACATTTCTGATAGTCAATGATCGGTGACCATGGGATCTTGCTCCGTGGGACTCCCATGAAAGTCTCTTCAGCCATGTCTCTTCACCTCCTCTAAAGACTTCTTTACTGCTTCCAACGCCTGTTCAGTAGTCATATTTCGCACGTCTAAGGGTATGAGATCCCTTTGGATATCGAGGCCAGCTTCTTTGAATGCGTCTCTAAACAGCTTCTTCTGCATAACAGGGGCGCAACCAGCTATGAGATACTTTCTGTCCAGCTTCAGATGCTCCTTGAAGAAACGTTCTCCATCCTCATCGCAGAGCATCGGATGGATGATGGCATATTCAACTGGGTAGGTTGTTCTTACGACGTTTATGAAGTCCCAGTAGTCCATGTCCTTGAAACCGGCGCATTTCCCGGTACAAACGCAAAAGATCATTCCAATACTCTTTTCTTCGCTCATCGATTGCATCTCTCATGGATCGATTACATCCATATATTTAAATATGCCCTTCATGGAGATTACGGCTTGTGGCCATCCAGCACTAAATACAAATATTTAAATGTATAAAACCCAAACAAAGTGGGTTGGTATGGATAGGAGCTTGGACAGGTCACTCCAAAGCCTCGCCTGCTCTGGAAGATGTGCACCAGAAGAGGCAGCAAGCTACAGGCGCAACCTCGAGGAGCTTGCGAGGAGCGTGATAGACGAGTCTCAAATACATGTTCGGAGCAGAATCTTCAAGGCATTAGGAGACAAGACGAGACTGCGCATAGTTTCTCTACTGAAGATTAGGGAGCTATGTGTCTGCGAGATAATGGCAGCCCTTCACCTTACCCAGCCAACAGCGTCGCATCATCTTAACATACTTGAAAATGCGGGGATTGTAAAGGAGAGAAAGGAAGGAAGATGGGTTTTCTACAGTATATCTGACATGAAACTAGTAGAATGGATATGATTCATGGTATTGGGAGAGACCAGACGGGATAGTAGAAATGGATTCCAGCCGTCCTATGTTTCCTGAGAAAAAGTTATTTTCTTTATTTATGGCGAGAAGAAGGATGAGCATTTGATTGATTGTTCAGAAATTCAGAGAACCATTGATCGAACCAAATAAAGACCATGACTGGGAATGTCTGCAGACTTTCAATGCAGGCGCAGTAGTGATACAGGACAAGGTTCATTTCCTCTATCGGGCCATTGGAAGTGATAACATTTCACGTTTCGGCTACGCCAACAGCAGAGACGGCTTCCATATTGATGAACGCTTAGATGAGCCTGTATATCAAGATAGAGTTACACACCCCTCATTCTATTTCTATCACTCAGGTGGAAGTTGGGGCGGTGTGGAAGACCCGAGAATTGTAAAAATAGAAGACGTGGTCTACTTTACACATACAGTTTTTGGTGATGGGTTAGGCGTAGCCTTAGCTTCAATAGGAGTAGAAGATTTCTTGAACAAGAAATGGGATCGAGTAACGACTAGACTAATATCTCCACCTGGTAAGATTGATAAGAATTGGGTCTTGTTTCCAGAAAAAATAGATGGAAAATATGCCCTCTTGCATAGCATCTCTCCAAGGATCCTAATCAACTACTTCGATGATTTAGAATTTAAGAATGAAAACTTAGTAGTGAGTTATTACGATGGCAAACCTGTAGGTATATGGGAGAGAGGTTGGGAAGTTTGGATTAAGGGTGTGGGCCCCCCTCCCATAAGAACAGAATATGGGTGGCTCGTCTTTTATCATGCCCTCCATAAGGATAACCTGAGCGGATACTGTATTGGCTCCATGCTGCTGGATATAGATGACCCAACATTAATACTATATAGAGCTAGAGAGCCCATTGTAACGCCATGGGATATTAAGGACGGCATAAAACCATACGTTGCCTATACCTGTGGTAGTGTTGTCAAGGATCACAGGCTTCTCCTATACTATGGTGCGGCAGACACCTATCTATATGTAGCATATGCAAACCTAGAAGATCTCTTAGAGAATTTGATGCAGAAGAAAAACTTGTGAGGGGAAGGACAAAATGCTGGTTTCACGTTTCGATAGGAATCCTGTTCTTAAGCCGAAAAGTATCCATTCATGGGAAGCCCAAGCTGCCTTTAATGGTTGCCCAGTAAAGAAAGATGATAAGATATATCTTATCTATCGTGGTCTTTCCCTACCTCATTACCATGCAACACCTAGAACGCTCATCCCAGTTTCCAACATTGGCATCGCCGTTAGCAAGGATGGTTTAGATTTTCATGACAGAAAGTTGCTGGTGGTTCCTGAAAAAGTCTGGGAGCGGTTTGGCTGTGAGGACCCGAGAGTTACCTACTTCGACGGCAGATACTTCATCTTCTACACTGCACTATCAAACTATCCGCCAACACATGACGACATAAAAATAGGGGTAGCCATAACCAGAGACCTCAGAAAAATTGAGGAGAAGCACCTCGTTACACATTTCAACTCAAAGGCTATGGCTCTCTTTCCAGACCGGATAGAGAATAAAATATGGGCAGTGCTGACTGTTCACACGGATAGACCGCCTTCCTACATCTGCCTAGCATCGTTTGACAAAATAGAGTACATGTGGGACAAAGGCTATTGGGAAGAATGGTACAAGAACTTTGAAAAACATGCTCTACCGCTTCTACGTAGTCCGGCAGACCACGTAGAGGTTGGTGCTCCACCAATAAGAACGAGAGCAGGATGGCTACTGTTTTACTCTTATATTCGCAGGTACTTCACTCGAGATAAGCTGTTTACTGTTGAGGCTGTTCTTCTAGATTTAAGAGACCCCTTGAAAATCGTCGCTCGAACCAAATACCCCCTACTCGTTCCTGAGGAATACTATGAAAAGGTAGGCTACGTGCCAGATGTGGTCTTTCCCTCAGGGGCCTTACATGTTAAGAATAGAATATACCTCTACTATGGTGCTGCCGACATCGTTTGCTGCGTAGCCTTCATTGACCTTAAACTGCTGCTAGGGAAACTTCTGCATAAGATCGAGATGCAAAAATTTGTGAGAGCAAAGGAAAACCCAATAATTGTGCCAAAGCTTTCTTGGGAGTCAAAAGCAACATTCAATCCTGCAGCAATCTACCTTGATGGCAGAGTTCATATCGTGTACAGGGCAATGTC
>JAWBNY010000111.1:0-4436 GCA_038826985.1 Bathyarchaeia archaeon
CATATGAGTCACTCATGCTGATTGCTTTTAAACCGGATTTTTATACTCTGGTCTCCACAAGAGGTGTGTAGGCAACATCTCTAAAGGGAAAACGTCAGATAAACCAAAAAACATTACCTAAGTGCTATGCCTTAAACCAATCAAACATCAAGTAGCGAACCAAGCTTGCCTTTACATCTGGAACCGCGACCACAAAACGCTTTCTAACAGTTGTCGCCAACCTGCCAGCCCTAACTAGATCCGCGGAGGAGACTAGGTCACCAGCCCTCCTCACCGAAACAAGGTAGGGCGCATGGTCTATACCTGGCCCCCGTTCATAGACCGCAAACTCGCAACCAAACTTGATTCCTGGAAGCACTACTTTACCCAAATCCCTCAAATCCTTATAAACC
This sequence comes from Bathyarchaeia archaeon, assembly GCA_038826985.1. Lineage (GTDB taxonomy): Archaea > Thermoproteota > Bathyarchaeia > RBG-16-48-13 > JAWBNY01. The sequence continues at coordinate 393 of JAWBNY010000111.1, forward strand.
AAGAACTCCTCGTTGAAACGCTCATAGACCTCCCTGCCACGAGCTAAAAGCCTGCTCCTCCGCATCGGCCTACCTCTAGCATCACAGACACGTATGACACCTTTATCAAAAAGGTATAGGCCTTCAATAAGGTCAAGTAGAAGAGGTCTAGAAAAATCCCCGAGACGAGGTTTCGCCACACCCAGAGGTTTCCCGAAAAATCCTAGGCGGTAAAGCTTTTCACCCTCTGCAGGATCCCAAACAACAAGATGGTCATTGACCAGTTCGGCTGTATAATCAGCCATTGCTTATACACCAAGTGCCAAAACTCTCGTTGAATCAATCGCATCCTCAGCTTTATCTGAGATCTCCTCCAGAAACTCCGCTAGAGACCAGAGCAGAAGCGTTGAACCAACATCAAGCTTCTGCTCAATAATCTTCATCTCCAACTCCCTATACATTTGGTCCACCGCGTACTCAGCAACCTCTACACTCCTCGCCAAATCCAAAGCCCTTCTCCGACCAAAACTTAGGCTCAGTATAGTCTCCCTGAGGTTGGTAACGGTCTTCATCACATTCTTACACAGCGTTAGAAAGCCTGAAGAGAGTTCATTATTAACAGGCACATTATGCTTGGCAATGTAGTCAACTCTATGTGCCGCGCCTTCACATAGATCTATGATTTCCCCGACCTGAACAGCTAGCCTAAAAAAATCCTCCCTATTGAGCAGGAGCATACCGGACTCAGCCAACTCCCGTAGGAGATCCTTCTTAAGCTCTAAAGCCTCGTCCCTCAACCTCTTAATCTGAGTAATATGTGAGTCCAGATTCAAGTTCCCTTCAACAAAGTTCGAAACCATGTTAGTAAGCTCTCGAGCAGCCTCGACAACTTTCCGGATGTGTTCTTGGCACCTCTCAAGCATATTCCTGCGAATCTGGTCCTCTGTCTCCCTAGGAAAGGCCATGGCTAGAGTCCTCGAGGGAAATACATAGAAAAGAAATCTTTACTTTACTAAAAAAGGTATGTGTTAAAACCTGACCCGTGGGTCCTCCTTGACAACGTTCAGAATCACGTTTGTAACTGTTCGACGAATATACGGGTTCTTCAATGTATCCTTAATGAACTTATTCATCGAGGCCTGAGTCTTGAACCTAGCAAGCACCGCCACATCGAACTCCCCGGTCACGTCGTATACAGCCATAACTTCTGGACAATTTGCAAGGGTGTCTTCAACCTCAACAAGATGCTGCCCATCCACCTGAACCATGACCAGAGCTGCCAGCCCGTAGCCAAGCTTAGAATAGTCTAGGAGTGGAGTATAACCCTTTATTACGCCGTCATCAGTCATCCTACGAACCCTATTGTATACGGTACCTGAGGCTACTCCAAGCTTCTCCGCCACCTCGCGGCAGCTCATCCTTGCATCCTCGCCGAGAAGAGACAGGATCTTTAAGTCAAGTTCATCCAAGCTGTTGCCTCTACGCTTGTACATTCTCCGCACCTAGCCACGAGAAAAATGGCAAAGTAGTATAAAAGTTATTTTCTTTCTTTATCTCCAAAAGGAGTCAAGTCTCACAATTCCAACAACCTCGTCAAACGCCACCCCTAATGCATCGAATAGCTGTTCAAAAGTTGACTCAACATACTCAACGTATTTAGCTACATCAATCATATTTACACTCGCTAGCTCAAGGGGGCGAACGCCGAGTTCGTCTGAAGTCTTGACAAAAGATATAATATCGCCAGGTCTCACCTCTCGACCCGCCTTTGTAAGCAGATAGGCTGCCTTCACATGCTGAGGAGTGGTTTTAGTATATTTCTCAGGTGGCCTACTAATCATCACGTTGAACGCCAAGTCCTCTAAAGGATATTCCCGTCTTCTTAGCTTGAGATAGCAGTCTCTAACGATGCGCTTAATCTCCAACCTCGCCTTCTCGAAATCGTCTGGGGTCTGCACTTTCCCTAGGACATCCATCATCTCCATGAAAGCCTTCTTCAGGAAAGCGGGCATATGACGCTTCTTGCCCATCAGTCCTTTGACATCGGCAACCCCGTCAGGATAAACCCCTAAGTAGTTCTTCTTGAGGTTTGAGAACACGGCGTATCGGTACTTCTTGTCTACCTCAAGCTCTAGGGAGAGCTCCTTATCTGACCATCGAATCAACTCCTCAACCTGCGCCTCGGTGGGGGCTTCAAGAAAGATGCTGTCGGTGTCACCATAAACAACTCTTATCCCTGAACGTCTAGCCTTTTCCACAGTCTTCTCTATAGCGTTTCGGCCGATAGCAGTAACCGCCTCAGCAAGTGGTGGACAGTATAAGTCGAATGATTCTGAACCCATCACACCGTAGGAGGCGTTGAGCAGAACCTTCAAGGTAAGTTGGACGACATTGTATAGGCTTCTAGTTGATTGGTTTAGCGTCCTGTCCTTTGCCTTCCTCTTAAACCACTTCACTCTTATGTCTCTCAGAGACCCGATGATAAGGCTTGACATGCCTCTTCTCAACTTGACTACCCAGTGTGGAAGACCGGCAATCTTGTTCTCCCTACACTCAAAGTGGGGGCAGAGAACCGTCTCATAGCTTAGGTTGTGAACCTTAATTATGCTAGGATATAGCGAAGCGAAATCAAGCACTTCCACGTTGAAGTGGACTCCTGGTAGAGGGTTGACCACTATGGCTCCTTTGTATTTCTTGCCTTTAATCACTGCCTTAGAAGCAACTTTACCCTTTATTTCTAGTATGTCTTGAGGACGGGGAATCAGATAGTTCATACGGCGGTGCTCAAAATACATCATGTTACGGATCCAGCTTGAAACCCCTTGACGCGTAAGGTCCTCCATAGGGAGCTTTGTTATCCTCATTAGTAGAACGATGAGTTTCATCACCAGTTCATCATCAAACATGGTAAGCTGAAGCGTCAACCTTGCATCCTTCAGGCAGTATGCTGCGAGCTCTTGATCCGTCATCTTTGCCACCTCCCCACCAAGCTCTTCCTTGCCCTCACCGAGCAAGGCCTCAGACACACCGTTAAGTGTCATCTCGGTATACTTGGCACCGAAGGCGTACAACTGGATAGAGCGGTTGAAGAAGAATTTGTAGAGGTCGATGTGAACCCCATATTTCAACGCAGCAGACTGGGAGCTGAGAATGATCGGTATCGCATCTTTTGGGTATCCTAAGCGAACTCCACGGTTGTACAAGTAGCGGATGTCAAAATCGTCTCCGTTGAATGTCAGAACGACGGGATACTCCAGCAGAAGCTGATAAACCTCTTTAAGTAACTCTCTTTCATCTTTAAAATACTGTACATATGCATCTAAGGATGATTTTTCAGCATCCTCCTCAAAGCTTTCCCGTTTGAGGAGAAACACCCTTTTTACACCATCGGAGTCATACATTGCTACAGCTATTATAGGGTCTGAAGCTTCCGAGGGGTCGGGCACATGGTTTTCAACCGCAGCTGCAACTTCGATGTCTATGGAGGTTCTTCTGATGGCTGGTATCGGGCACTGGAGTAGGCGGAACCAATGGTCGATATATTCAGCAAACTCGGCTGTCTCTGAGGCGAAAATCCTCTTAACCTCTACATGAACATCTTGGCTAACTTCTTGTACACATGGCTTCAGCACTCCATTCTTAATGCAATACGGCATTCCAGGAATTATCTGTCGGTCATAGATGAAGCAGTCATAGTAGCGTATATCTGCCTCCCACGCTTTAGGAATAATATCTCTAATACAGCCTGAGGCTCTTCCACCTATTGATAGGGGATCCTTTGCAACTATCTTCGATAACTTCATATCCCTCGCTAGCAAGGGGTCGTATTTGACGACCTGCTCGATGTGGTCGAGCCCATGATGGTTTTTCAAAGCGTTAATCTCATAGAGTTCTTCTGGGCTTAGATCCGATAGACAGTAGGGTTTGTGTCCAGTGTTATCAAACCAGAATCGTATCTGTCTGGTCTCGGGGTCGTAAAGGCGGAGATATGCTACACCTCTCTCACCGTCATAGCCAGCGGAGAGTACGAAGGCTTGGTCAATGTTTAGAGAAGAATCCGGATTG
>JAWBNY010000112.1:0-4414 GCA_038826985.1 Bathyarchaeia archaeon
TGTCGGCTTCATTCTAGAGTTCCTCAGGCTTGAGATGGATGAAAGTATCCTTTCAGCATTGACAGATGCTTTCATGACATCTGTCTCACTTGCGATTTCCGCGGTTCCTGAGGGGATACCGGCGATTACAGCCGTTACTCTGGCACTTGGCGCAAGAGACTTGATGAGGCGGCATGCCATTATTCGTAAACTCTCTTCAGCGGAGACACTTGGGTCTGTGACAGTCATCTGCTCAGATAAGACAGGCACGCTAACCAAAGGGGAGATGACTGTAAGGCAGATATATGTTGGGGCAAGGCTGGTTGAGGTCTCCGGTTCCGGTTACGAGCCATATGGCGAGTTCAAATGGACAAAGTCGGATGGTTTGAAAAACGATCAAGAAGGACTTGAGCTACTCCTTACAGTAGGCGCTCTATGCAACAATGCTCGGCTTGAGAAACGAGTAGGCTCTTGGTCTATCTCAGGCGACCCGACGGAGGGCGCATTAATAGTGGCTGCGAAGAAGGCAGGTCTAGACAAAGACATGCTTGAGCAGAAGTATCCTCGAGTTAGGGAGATTCCATTCAGCTCTGAACGAAAGATGATGACGACTATCCACAAGGTAGGGAGTGAATACGTTGCATATGTTAAGGGAGCTCCGGAGGTTGTGTTGATGCACAGTACGCGAATCCTGTTGGCGGGGGAGGAGAGGGCCTTCACCGATACTGATCGAGAGAGACTTATGACGGTTAGCGAGACCATGGCCACGAATGCTCTAAGGGTTCTCGGCATGGCATGGAGGAAGCTACCTTCAAACTATTCAGAGCTTAAGGATGAGGAGGTTGAGCGGAACCTCGTCTTCCTTGGTCTTCAAGGCATGATTGACCCTGCGAGGCCGGAGGCTATAGAGGCGAATAGACGCTGTGAAAAGGCTGGAATCAAGACTGTCATGGTAACTGGCGACCACAAGCTGACTGCAACTGCCATCGCTAAGGAGATTGGTATGCTGAAGCCAGGTAGCTTGGTTCTTACCGGGGCTGAGCTGGACGCGCTTTCTGATTCCGATTTTGAGAAAATAGTTGAGGACGTTGCCGTCTATGCACGGGTCTCACCTGAGCATAAGCAGAAGATCGTCAAGGCATTGAAGGCTAAAGGGCATATTGTTGCTATGACAGGCGACGGAGTCAACGATGCACCTGCGGTCAAGAATGCGGATATCGGGATTGCTATGGGTATAACGGGAACAGACGTCACCAAAGAGGCTTCTCACATGGTCTTGGCTGATGACAACTTTGCCACCATAGTTACCGCGGTTGAACATGGGAGAGTCATCTTCGACAACATCCGTAAGTATACTCGCTTCTTGCTTGCCTGCAACTTCGATGAGGTTCTTCTTCTAACAGTTTTCGCTGTTCTTGGCTGGCCCATACCGATGCTTCCTGCGATGATACTTTGGATAAACCTTGCAACAGACGGGGGACCCGCCATTGCTCTAAGTATGGATCCCGCGGAAGATGATGTTATGGAGAGGCCTCCGCGTAGTCCAAAGGAAGGCGTACTTCATGGGATGATATCCTTCGTTGTCGCCTCCTTCCTGCTCCAGTTTGCAGGCTCCATGATAGTATTTCTAGCAGAGACTTGGCCGTACATCACGTCAGGTGCAACAATACCGGAGGATGTGCTTACAGAGGCTCGAACAGCAGTCTTTATTCAGGCCGCCCTCTTCGAACTCTTTGTTGTATGGAACTGTCGGTCTGAGAAACGGAGTGTCTGGAGAATGAATCCCCTCAAAAACAAATGGCTCCTCATAACCGACATAATCGCCCTAGTAGCAACTGCTTCCTTATGCTATATCCCACCTCTCCAGACAGCCTTCCACCTTTACCCCCTAAGCTTAAATGACTGGCTTTGGGTTGCCACCATCGCAAGCCTAGGCCTATTCGTATTACCCGAACTCTTCTACGGAAGAAAGGTCTTCAAATGGACATAGACTCAAAATAAGAAGACAACTGGATGCGATAAGGCAGAAGAAAAACTAAATTGGAATAGAAGTATGGACTACTGTGATCTGTGACCAGCTCTAAAAGCTTGTAAGTATCAACAATATTTTTATCACAAGCCTAGATGAAGTCAGCATCGGACGCTGATCCTACCCAAGCAACCTACAGATGCCTCGTAGAACCGGGTCGAGCCTCAGAATGTTGAGAAATGTTGTTGGTCTGTCAGATCTTTAGTATGGCATCTAATACAGATGTCAGCAACTATACAGCCCATAGATATTGGACTGGGCTGGATAGAGCGGTTTCGTGGCAGGTTGGGTCGGAACGTGTACATTTAATCTGAGACTAGTCTTTTACCGCTACTATCATATCTGCCTCAACAGCGATCCAACCCTCGAGACTGACAGGTAACGCGATTCTTGCAGGGACTCCGCGTTCAGGGCCGAAGATCTTTGCTAAGAGGTCTGTGAAACCGTTCATGACTGCAGGCTGCTTGTTGAAGCCATCTGCGCTGTTTACGAAGCCGGTTACTTTGAGGACACTTTCAACCTTGTCGAGGTCGCCTATAAGTGCCTTGAGTTGGGCAAGGCAGTTGAGGGCACATAGCCTTGCGGCTTCGTAGCCCTCCTCTACTGTGAGGTCTCTTCCAACCTTCCCCTTTATGCTGTAGCGTTCCCCTGTGGGTAATTCTATTGATGGACCTTGTCCACTGACAAAGACGATATTTCCAACCCTTTTAGCTCCGACGTAGTTTCCTGCGGGTTTAAGAGGGACTGGTAGTTTGAGACCGAGTTTAGCTAATTCATTTTCTACTTGACTTGTCATACATTTTTTTCTATTTTGATTTGTTTTAAGCCTATCTGTTCTGGCCTTTCTCTGTAAGGGGGTGGGGGAGTCTACAATTGAGTCTTTTGAAGCCGAAGGGCGCGAGTATGGTCTCTGCCGCATTTAGGGCTAAGCTGCAATACTTCTGGCGGTCATAGCATTCTTCTCCATGTATAGCTGCGGGAGCAGAGCGGCGGAGGGGGTTGGAGTGCCTAGCGTTCACGTAGATTAGGTCGATGTCTTCTCCATCTTTTGTTGTCTTTCCATGGTAGGCTAGGTTTATTGCAGCTGCTACATGAGGGGCTACTGTCCTGTATGTGTCGATTGGTTTCCTGAGGGTTTTGGTTACAATAAGCTGCCTGATAGGTACTTCGCCATGCAGAATCCTTTTCTTGGTCTCGTTTACATATTCTATGGCTTTACTGTATCCTTCTAAGGCCACCTCTTCGGCAGTTCTGTAGTTGAGTAGGGTTCTGATCAGCTGCTGCTGAAACTCCTTGATGAATTCTGGCGTGTCGTGTCTTCTGCTCTCGATCCCCCTCGTAACGAGTTCGCCATCGGTGAGGATGCCAAAGTACCGTTTCTCAGCTTCTAGCATTCCTGAGAGGTCTGCTTTCGATGGAAGCAGAACCAAGAAGTTGTAGTGGTGGTCGAGGGCGATGGGGAGGCCTGTGCGCTCCTCTATCTCTGCTGCGAGAGCCTCATACTCCTCTCTTGTGGCTCCAAGCTTCTTCACAAAGATGGAGTCGGTGTCGGCGTAGACCACTTCGAAGCCCCTCTGCTGGACAAACTCCTTTGTCTCAACAAGGGTCCTCCTCGACTGGAGGTTTATCTCCTCGAAGCAGAGCACGTTTCCAAACCGGTTCCAACAGCAGCCAGAGGCGCCGTAGAGGCAGACAAGGATCGATTTTAGGGAGCTCTGTCTCTGTTCACACCAGACCCACTCCATACTGCCTTTTGGATATTTCTTCCTGAGCCTCTTGAAGCGGAGCCTTCGCTCAAGGATCCTACTTGTAACATATGGGAGGAGGGGTTCACCGCTATCGATGATCCCCTGAGGTGTCACGGTTTCGTAGCTTAGCCCATAACGCATGATCAGGTTTGGATACTGGCTTTCAAAGTCAAGCTCAGCCACATTCTCGTGGAGCCCAACCTTCGGGCCAATGACTAGTCCACCCCTGTCACGGTCGACCACCATGTTTAAAGGCCTGATGAACCCATAGCCCCCAAAATTTCTCGGGATTACATATCCCCTTCTCAGAAGTTCAAAGCAGTTACGGGAGTCGATCACTCTATTTGCTGTCCACCGTGAGGCCACGCCTGGGGGCAACATACTGAACCTTGAGAGCTCAACTAGCCCAGCGATACCGTTCTCTTGGAAGTAGGTGTATTCTAAGAAGACTCTGCCTGAGACGCCGTGAAGTGTGAGGCCTCTTAAGTCTGCGTTCCAGTTATTTCTCCCAAGCTGTAGGTTAAGCCCAATGAGCCTTGCCCTCTTCAGAAGATATGGGAGGGTGAACTCATCGCAGCGTGGGCAGACTAGGAAGTCAGGATCCTTCTCTCTAACTGTGTCGTAGAACAGTTTGAGAACATCTGCCTCATCACCGTAT
>JAWBNY010000113.1:0-4392 GCA_038826985.1 Bathyarchaeia archaeon
TGGCATGGGCTGTCAAACCTATTTCCTCCCTAAACTGCAGCTTATAGAAGGAGCTATAGAGTCCTCCTGTCTTCATCAGCTCTTCGTGTGTTCCTTGTTCAACAATCTCGCCGTTGCATAGCACGATGATCTCGTCGCAGAGCCTGATGGTTGATAGCCTATGTGCTATGATTATCGCTAGCCTATTCTCAAGAAGGTTTTTCAGCGCGGTCTGTATGACAAGTTCAGTATAGGGGTCGATGCTTGAGGTAGCCTCATCTAGAATTAGGAGTCGAGGATCCATCAAGAGGGTTCTCGCGAAGCTGATTAGCTGTCTCTGACCTATAGATATGTTTGCTGACCCTTCTTGGATTATGTAGTCATATCCATTTGGAAGCCTCATTATGAAATCATGTGCTCCGACAGCTTTTGCTGCTTCCACAACCTCTTCATCTGTTGCTTCGGGTCTTCCAAAGCGTATGTTGTCTTTTATACTCATGGGGAACAGGAAGGAGTCTTGTAGAACTATGCTCATCTGGCTGCGTAGCGAGGCGATAGGTATCTCTCGGATGTCCTTGCCGTTGACTAGGATCCGACCGCTCAAGGGGTCATAAAATCTGGCAAGTAGGTTGATGATAGTGCTCTTTCCAGATCCTGTTGGGCCAACAATGGCCAGCTTCTTTTGAGAATCAAGGACGAAGCTTATGCCCTTTATTACAGGAATCTTCGGGTCATATCCAAAAGTGACGTTGTCAAACTCTACTCTCTCGATTGTCTGGAGTTCCAGATCGGATGGCACATGCCCCTTCCCTTCCATCTCCAGGTCCATTCCTACATCCTTTACTTCAGGCCTTGTATCTATCAGGTCGAACATCCTCTCAAGGGCAGCCATAGCCGACTGATACTGGTCATATGCAGTCGTTAGTTCGACCAGTGGCCTGAAGTATTGAAACTGATACTCTGTGAATGCGACTAGAATGCCTAGAGATATTTCTCCTGTCCTAACCATTAAGGCTCCAAAGTATAGAATCATAGCTGTGCCTATTACCCTCATTAAGAAGACCAATGGCTGGTAGGTGGCGGAGATCAAGATGGCTCTTATATTGGATCTTGCAACTCTAGCGTTTACTTCTCTGAACTCTCTCTCTGCTTTTTCCTCATGGGCAAATGACTTTATCACTCTGATTCCCGAAAGGTTCTCCTGCATTTTGGCAACTAGACTGGAGATATTTACAAGAGCCTTCCTGTGTGCTTTTCTTGAAATCCTGCCCATTAGCAAGGCTATTACGGCTGAGACAGGCAGTATTGCGATCGCATATAAGGCAAGTTTGGCCTCAAGGAAAAAGATGATTATGATTGAGCCGATTATTGATGCTGTGTCTAGGATGATTGTTGTAAGACCCATTCTCAGAAACATCCGTACTACGTTTGCATCATTGATCGGTCTTGCAACAATCCGCCCCACTTCTCCTTCAGAGAAGTATCTAAGGGATATGTACTGCAACCTATGCATGATCTCTTCCCTCATATTTGCGACCGCGTGCTCTCCAACAATCCGCATATGATAGACTTGGCTATACTGGCTGAGGTAATGTGCTATAACAATGGTAGCGAAGGTCGGTACCCACCATGTGAAGCCAGAGAGATTTCTAGGCGTTAAGATCTGGTCTATTGCAACCTTGTGTAGATAGGGCACGAGTAGCGATGTTATCGAAGATATAACAATGCTTACTACGCCTATCATAAGATTCTTGCGATACTTGCTAATGTATTTGGCAAGTCTCGATATCAGGACCCTATCGGGTGTAGTTCTTTTTCTAGTCTCCTCTACCCGGCCTGAAAAGGCGCCGAAGCCTCCTCCGCCTCCAAATGGGCCCCCCATCATTCTACCTCGCCTCTGCTTGCATTATCTCCTCAGGTGCCTTGTCTAGGAACTGTGTCTCGTATATTCTTCTGTAGATTCCGTTCTTTGCCATGAGCTCGTCATGGCTTCCAAATTCAGCTATCTCTCCGTTATCAAGCACAATTATCTGGTCAGCATTTTTGATTGTTGAAAGCCTTTGTGCGATGACGAAGGTTGTCCTGCCTTTAGTTGCCTCTTCAATGGCTTTTTGGATCTCTTGCTCCGTTTTCGCATCGACGAATGAGAGAGAGTCGTCAAGAATGATGATCCTTGGGTCTGTTAGAAGTGCTCGGGCAATCGTGATCCTTTGTCTCTGCCCTCCTGATAATGTTACACCTCTCTCGCCGACATAGGTGTTATAGCCTTCTGGTAAAGACTGAATGAAGTCATGTATCTGCGCTATTTTTGCAGCAGTGATGATCTCCTCCATAGACGCGTCAGGTTTACCAAACGCTATGTTATCTTTGATCGTTCCTGAGAACAGGAAGACGTCTTGAAGCACCAAACCAATTTGCTTCCTCAAAGAGCGAAGCGTATAGTTCCTTACGTCTATTCCATCTATCAGTACCCTTCCAGACGTTGCATCGTAGAATCTCGGTATCAGGTAGATCATCGTTGTCTTACCTGAACCTGTCGCACCTAGGATGGCCACCCTTTTACCGGCTTTCACCCTGAAGCTTATGTTTTTGAGGACAGGTATTCCCTTTGCATACTCGAAAGCCACGTTTTCGAACGTAACATCCCCTCTCTCAATCTTCATATCCCGGGCATCAGGGAGGTCTGCGACGTCTGGCGGCGCCTCCATCATATCTAGTAGGCGTTCGAACCCTGCGGAGGAGTTGATGAACGACCCTGTCAGCTGGCTCAGATTCCTCATCGGCATGGTTAACCTCATCATGTATCTGCTGAAGAGAGTTACCATACCTATTGTAAGAGTTGTTGAAGGTGACGTCAATAGGGTTCCTGCGTAAACATAGATGAAGGCTATTGAGAGATTGAGTATCGCCTCGGGTGCTGGAGTGTATCGTGACTGAATCTTTCCTGCTGCAATAGCTGTGTCAACATAGACCTCTTCGACATCTTTGAAGCCCTTTTCTAACTCTTCTTCTCTCATGAAGATGCGGACGTTCTTCATTCCTACGATGTTCTGCTGAATGTACGCGCTTAACCGTCCAAGTATCATCTGCATCTTTCTGAACTTCGGCATCGTTTTCGTGAAGAGGCTGACCTGCATGTAGAAGATCAAGGGAATAGGTAGTAAAGCGAGCAGAGTCATGCTTGGGTTTGTGTTATACATCACCCTTATGACAGCTACAACCGTGAATATGGAGTCGCAGATAACGCCTAGCCAAGTTCGCAGGAAACCTTCAACGGGTTGAAGGTCCATTGTGGCTCTTGAGAGTAGGTCTCCTACAGAGGAGAAGTCAAAGAACCTGAAGGATTTCTCCTGAAGTTTGGCATAATATCTATTTCTAATATCTCGAATCGTCAACTGTGCTGAAAGACCGTTCAGGAAGGTTATGCAGAAATTGGTGAGTGCATATCCCATGACCGAGAACACTATGTTCATCACTAGGCCTTGTAAAAGGTCGTATCTGCCGCCGATGACGACTTGGTCGATGATCTGCGACGTATAAAGAGGCTCAAGTGAGAACATGTACGACCTTACAACAGATAGAGCTACTATGCAGAGCAGGAGCGGAACATAAGGCTTCTGATATCCTAGGATCAGCCTCAACGCCTTGGCTGCCCGCGAGAAGTCGGGTACTATGTTAATTGATTTAACATACTCTAGTGTGGGCTTTGCTACACTCATTACTATATTACCTCGTTCCTAAATCTCCATAAGGCATCTTACCTCAGCGGAGAAGAATTCGCTGGGGGTTTGAGGCAGCACCTGCTCTTATGAATAAAGGGTTATGATTGACATCTAGTCTCCAGCCGCCCATCAATTGTTCGCCAGAATGTTAAAGATAGATGTCCTCGCACTTTTACTCCGTTGTACTTAAGGTTTATGGAAACTATTTCTATAAGAAACAGTAAACAATTATTATTTACTATTTGAACCAACCCTTTCAAATCCTTTCGAAAGAATTGATTTCTGTTTCAAACCGGTTTGACTATCGCGAGTAATAACGCTTATAAGAGCCACAAATCTCGTACTCCAACATTGGCCCAGCTTTTGAGGTGTAAGTAAGTGGGTGATGATGAAGACTATGAACACCTTCAAAGATTGTACGAACGAGGTTTCAGGCTGGGCATACGTGAAGAAGAGCGATGAAGAACCTCACCTTCATTCTACTGACTGGATACTCATTGGCGTAAAGACCTATCGTTCATATGTTTCTTTTCATGAAGTGAATAGCTGTCTTGTACAGTCTGGTTATTGCGGACTTGTTAAGAGTTTGAATCAAACGGATAATACTGGCTTCCTCACTCGTCTCTGGGACAGTGACCACTCAGGGTTGTCATTATGCTTACCGCATCATTGGTTAGCATATCACTCAGGG
>JAWBNY010000114.1:0-4312 GCA_038826985.1 Bathyarchaeia archaeon
AGGAGTGAGTGTTACGCGTGGGGATTGGCCAGAAGGCCCAGATAAGGGTTGAGAGAAGACAAAAACTCATTGAGTTGACTCGCATAGAGAAGGATGAGGAACAATATCGAACTCTTGAGGAGGTTTTCGATAGAACCACACTACTGGTTATCTACCGATTGTTGAACAAAGGCATCCTCAAACATTTGTATGGTGTAGTTCGAGCAGGAAAAGAGTCCAGAGTCTACCATGCAGAAGGGGCGAAAGGAGAGAACCTAGCTGTGAAAATCTACTTAACCGTCTCATCTGAGTTTAGGCGAGGAATGCTTCCATATGTACAAGGTGACACACGATTCAAGGCTGTGAGACGGAACTCAAAAAGCCTAGTCTATGTATGGGCTCAGAAAGAGTTCAAGAACCTAGAGAAGGCATTGCTTGCACATGTATTGGTACCAAAGCCAATAGTTGTGGAGAAGAATGTCCTAGTTATGGAGTTCATAGGTAAGGATGGGCAACCTGCACCCACTCTAAAGGAAGTGACCCCGCGTAACCCAGCCACCATGTACAAGGCAATACTTACAGCTGTTAAGCGATTGTATTGTAAGGCAGGTCTTGTCCATGGAGACCTGAGCGAGTATAACATTATGAATGTTGGAGGGCGACCGGTTTTGATCGATATGTCACAATCGGTTCTGCTTGACCATCCAAGAGCTGAAGAATTTCTAGAACGTGACCTGGAGAATGTGAACAGATACTTTTCCAGACTAGATGTGAACGTTAGGGACCTGAATTCCTTGTTCAAATGGGTGACGGGACATGAGCGGAAGTATTCTTAGAACAAAAATTCCTATTGAAAGGGTTGGAGTACTTATAGGCCCAGGAGGAAGCGTCAAGAGAACCGTTGAGGAGAAGCTCTCGGTTCAGCTTCAGGTCGATAGCAAGACTGGAGATATTGAGGTAACAACTGCTCCAGGAGTGAACCCTGCAAACGCCTTCAGAGCACGAGACATAGTGGTGGCCATTGGGCGAGGCTTCTCTCCAGAAAACGCGCTCCGGCTGTTGGATGAGGAGCTAAGCCTAATCATCATCGATCTGCGTGATTTCTTCGGTAGGTCTAGATCCGATATTATGCGTGTGAAAGGGAGGATAATTGGTACAAACGGTAAAGCTAGAAGGAATCTAGAAGAATATACAAATACAAAAATATCTGTGTATGGCCATACAGTGTCGATAATCGGCGACGTTGAGCATATTGAGGTGGCAAGAGAAGCAATCAACCTCTTAATTCATGGTGGCACGCATCAAAGTGTGTATAGATTTCTTGACGAGAAGAAGGCAGAGCTTAGAAAGAGTGAAGCTGAGATCTGGAGAAGCTCTATAGGAGATAAAAAGTGAGGAACCTTGTCAGAGAGGTTCATAGAGATCTCTCCTGCAGATTTTTTCTATCGCAACAGGGATCTTGCCGGGTTTAATAGTCCTTCTCGAGCAATCTACGCCGCAGTTAGAGAACTTGTAGAGAACTCTTTAGATGCATGTGAACTTTATCAGATTACTCCGAATATCTTCCTTAGGCTCTCCCTAGAAGCAGACATCTTACCGTCAGAGGAGAGCATGAACATCTACAGGATGCGTGTGATGGACAACGGAAGCGGCATACCGCCAGAATTTGTACCCGCGGCCTTTGGTCAGATCTTATTCGGGTCTAAGTACAGTCTACGTCAAGTCCGAGGGACCTTCGGCTTAGGAGGAAAGATGGCAATACTTTACGGTCAGATAACCACTCATGGGTCTGCTACCATAATCTCAAGCACAGGAACAGTCTCCTTAGAAGATGTTTCAACAAAGGTCGAAGTTGATCAAGACAAACGAATGGTTGTTGTCAGCTTGGACATGGAGATGCTTAGGCGTAGGGCGATCGGAAAGGAAGAATTGCATGAGATCAAAGTCCCAAAGGCTTCAGTACAAGTGAACGAGAAGACCTTGTTTATAAGGCCAGAAGACCCGCAGGGTCTGAAAGACATTTCTGAAAGCCTAGCCGATGTGAATCTGCCTTCAGGAATTTGCGAGTTCGAGATAAGCATTGACATACAGCAGAACAGGCCTAGGATCAGGCGAGAAGTTGTAAGAAAAAACCCCAGCAAATGGCATGGGACGATCGTCGAGTACACGCTTGAAGGCGATTACTTAAGGGCTATGCCTAAGATCTTGGAGTATCTTCGGCAGACGGCAATGGTTAACCCCTACGCTGAGATCACATTCATCGACCCAAGAGGCCGATTATATTACTTTGAGCGAGTGACTGAGGTGATGCCCTCTCCGCCACGGGAGACATTACCTCACCCTCATGGTTGCGATGTGGAAACTCTTCAACGAATAATTAACACCACAGATGCAAAAACTATGCTAAGCTTCATGGTCACACATTTCCATAGGGTAGGAGAGAAGACGGCAAAAACATTTCTAGAGGCAGCTAAGATCCCGCCAGAGAGGAATCCGAAGAAACTTACTTCGGATGAGATTGTTAGGATGGTGCAGGCTATGAAGACATTTGCAGACTTTCTGCCTCCAGATGCCTCATGCCTCTCCCCTCTTGGTGAAGAACTGCTGGTTGCAGGAATAAAGAAGGAGCTGAAGCCTGAATTCGTAGCTGTTGAGCAGAGGAACCCTTCTGCATATTCAGGATATCCATTCATCGTTGAGGTTGCAATCGCATATGGCGGAGAGATCCCTGTCAGCCAGACAGTAACTTTGTATCGATTCGCAAACAGAATACCACTTCTGTATGATGAGGCAAGTGACATCAGCCGAATAGTTGTGAATGAGCAGATCAATTGGCGACATTATAAGGTAACTCCGAATATGCCGGTTGCAGTAATTGTTCATATATGCTCCACCAAGGTTCCGTACAAGACGGTGGGTAAGGAATTCATTGCTGACCGTCCGGAGGTGGAGAGGGAGATCAGGAATGGAATTAACAGTGTAGCCCGCCGACTAGCCCTCTTCTTGACTAGGAAGATAAGTGTTGAACATGAGAGGAAGAGGATCGACGTGTTCTCTAGATATCTACCAAAAGTTGCTAAGTTTTCATCGGAACTTGCAGGTGAGCCGGCAAAGTCTGATGCAGAGTATGAGAGGATGGTTAAACCTCTCTTACAGAGCTTGATTAGGTTTGGAAGTGAGGGGTAGACTCATTGTCGATGAAAAAGCGAAGGGAGGAGACCCTTAAGAGGCTGGAGGCCTTCGGGTCAGGGATCTATAGACAGATTCTTAGTCACCAGTTTCCCTCGGTTGAGATTCCAAGCCGTTCCACAACGAATATCAGATATGACAGCAAACTGCGCCAGTTTGTATTGGGAGATAGGACTGCTCGAAGGTCTTCACGCAATATTAGGCATATTCGTCCATTCACCCAGCTTGTGTGGGCTGCTGACTTTGCCCACAGCTTAAGTAGCACGGGAAAGACAAGTACGCTGAGAGACGTCTTCTATTCGGCACAGGCCTTCGATATTAACTTTACAGACCAGCAGGAGTCGGACAATATAGTAACAGACATAGAGGCAATCTTAGGTCTCGCACGGGAAGATTTTAACATCTTCCCAGAAGAGCGTAGTGAGATATTCGGGGATGTAACAATCGAATATACAGTCCCTAGATATGAGGGAAGAAGAATAAACCTAACGATGCATCCTGACGGCGTGGCCATCGGTCCAGCTATGACTACTGCCGAACTTGTGGAAACGAACGCGGACAAGGTGATCGTCATAGAGAAAGGAGCTATGTTCACTCGGCTCATCGAGGAGGAGGCGTACAAGAAATTCAACGCAATTTTGATCCATACCGCAGGACAACCACCTAGGGCTACAAGGCATTTGATTAGACGCCTTAACCATGAGTTTAAACTACCAGTATACGTTTTCTGCGATGGGGATCCCTGGGGTATGGCAATCGCGATCACCATCATCTGTGGAAGCGCGAATGCAGCACACCTTAAGGAGTTGACGACTCAAGATGCCAAATGGATGGGTCTTTACAGTACAGACATACCCAAGTATAGATTGCCAAGTGAGAAGTTACAGAATGTAGACATAAAACGACTCTACGACATGCAGAGAGACCCACGCTGTTCAGGGGAACCCTGGAGGTCGCAGATAGAAGACTTTCTCAGACAGAAGTGTAAGTGTGAGCTTGAGGCTTTCAGCCGATATGGACTCGACTACGTTGTAAAGAAGTATCTGCCTGAGAAGCTTAGTGAACTAGCTTGAGGTAAGATGCGTCCTTCAAACTATAGGCCCTCAGGCACAGTTGTCTAAGTGTCTTTGGTCTGAATGCAAGA
>JAWBNY010000115.1:0-4279 GCA_038826985.1 Bathyarchaeia archaeon
CCTTCGCTAATGCAATTTCGCTAGGTGTAACATCGATTATTCCCTCAATCTCGACATCCCTAAGCGTGATATGGCGTCCCATTAACCAGTTGGCAATGATCACAAGCTTACATGCTGTGTCGATTCCTTTGACATCATATGTTGGGTCAGCCTCAGCGTAACCTGCAAGCTGGGCCTCTTTAAGAGCTGTCTCCATCGGGATATTTCCCTCCGTCATCCGGGTAAGTATATAATTTGAGGTCCCGTTCAATACCCCCCTTATTGAGAGGATCCTGTCTCCAAGTAGACACTTCTTACCTAGGTCAAGTATTGGTGTACCGCCACCAACGGTGCCGCTGAACCGGAAAGCAACATTGTTATACTCTGCAAGCTCCATAAGGGCGGGAAGAGCTATGGCCAATGGCCCCTTGTTTGCAGTAATCACATGACGCTTCATTCTTAAAGCCATCTTGATATGAGAGAAGCCAGGTTCTCCGTTTGAAATCTTTGTGGGTGTTACCTCGACCACAACATCAGTGTCAACTTCGTCTAGAACGTCTATCCCGGATAGGCCATGTCTGCCAAACGTGGAGTGGTCTCCAACTGATTTCCCCCCTTTTTTAAGCTTTAGAAGCTCTTCAACATTGAGACCAGCAGGATCGATAGCAGCCCCTTGTGAGTCAACAACAGCAACCAGAAGTGGCCTGATTCCATAAAACTTCAGCATCTCTCTTTCTTTCTCAAAGAGTATCCGAGCAAACGCCTGTCCAACGGTTCCAAACCCAATTATTGTGATTCTCATAGCGTCACTTCCAACAGCTTTAGGACTTCTTCAGGACGCATACCTCCAAAGTCAACTTCAGAAGGTAATTCATATCTGCTAATGACTATGTCCGGATCCTTGAGACCGTGGCCTGTCGCAACACAGACCGTGACCTGATCCCTCTCAATCTCACCTTGGACAGATAGCTTACTCAGACCAGCTATCGATGCCGCACTTGCGGGCTCAATGAAGAGCCCTTCCAACCGAGCAATTTCTCTTTGAGCATTTAGAATCTCTTGGTCGTTGACTGTCTCGACAAGTCCATTAGAGTTGTAGACTGCGTTCAGCGCCTTTCTCCAGCTTGCAGGAGCACCTATTCGAATAGCTGTTGCCAAGGTCTCCGGGTAGCTTATGGGCTCCACGATAGAAGCCTTCTTCTTGAAGGCATGGGCAATTGGAGCCGCGCCTTCAGCTTGAATACCCATCATCCTAGGCAGCCTTTCAGCAAGCCCAAGTTTTTTTAGCTCCACAAAACCTTTCCATATGGCGCTTATATTCCCTGCGTTGCCAACCGGTACGATTAGGTTGTCAGGAACAGTGTTCCCAAGCTGTTGATAGATCTCAAACGCAGCTGTCTTCTGCCCTTCAATTCGGTAAGGATTAACGGAGTTCAACAGATAAATGTCTGGATTTGATAACGTAATATTAAATACTGTTCTTAGTGCAGCGTCAAAATTGTCTTTCAAACGAATGATCTCTGCTCCATGAGCTATAGCCTGTGAAAGTTTCCCCAGCGAGATTTTCCCAGAAGGCACAAATACTATCGCTCGAAGCCCTGCCTTAGCTGCATAAGCCGCAAGCGAGGCTGAAGTATTTCCAGTCGATGCACAAGCAACTACTTTCGCTCCAAGGCTGCAAGCCTTGGTGACACCCACTGTCATACCTCTGTCCTTAAAGCTCCCCGTTGGATTCTCTCCCTCGTTCTTTACGTAAACATTGTCAAGACCAACTCGTTCAGCCAAGCGTCGACACTTCTGCAGACTAGTGCCTCCTTCCTCCAAGGAGACTAAATATCGCTCATCCACAGGTAAGAGTTCACGGTAGCGCCATACCCCAAACGGACGTTTATGCCATTGAGCAGGGTCAATATACTTGATGAGTTCTTCGTATTCATAATGGATATCCAGAAGGCTACCGCAGTTCCTGCAGGTGTACACCACCTCATCCGGGTTATATCTTTGGGCGCAGACTATGCATTCAAGGCAATGCTGCATATGCTGCACTCTCCTTTTTCCCATCTGCTAAAAAGACCATCAACGAGAGCGTATTCAATTTCGCCCCAACATATTTCAAACATATGAGATATATATCCATGGGATTCATCATCACACATAAGCTTGGTATTGGAAAATTCTACTTCAATCACATAGCGCCTAGTAGAAATGCCACACCTACTTAACCTTGTAGACAAGAACGAGTCGGCTCTTTGACGCATATATCAACTCGAAACATTCAGGTTTGAGCGTTTCCGCGACTCCCCACCCTGGGAAAGAACCGTATATCATCAGTTTCGTCAAAACAGTATCGCTTCTTGGTAAAGCGTATGTTCTGAAACGTTCATACCATCTTTGAAGATTCAAGTCTTGCGTCATCATCATCCATGCATCTGCAAGAGCGTTTGTAATAGAGGTATCCTCAAGAGGAAGGTCAGCTGTGTTATTGTTCCATCCAATCTTGGCCATCCATCTCCACTTCACTTCGTCGCCAAAGAGGAGTTGCCCAGATACAGCTTGGTTGATGGTTGTGAAAACAACTACATAGTCTGCATTGTACCGTTTCAAGACGGCGACAGCTTCGGTTTCATTCGACATAAACATACGGCCGATTTGAGCGATTTGTGTAGCATTTACAGTGCCATTGTCAGCCAGTGTTATCTTGCCTCCGACAATGGATATCCAGTAACCGTAGTCCCACCAGGAGGCAACAACAGCGTCCTCTGGTAAGTTATCTTTCATCCACTGAAGCACCTCCATCCAATCACCAACTTGCCCTCGGATAGGAATGGAAGAGGATGCAAGTGTGGTTGGAGAGTACGCAGCTTCTATCCCCCGTGTCGTAGGTAGAAAGGTTATAACAAAAAGTAGGGCTATCAGGAACACGCTAAAACCTCTACCTATTACTGGTCCTAAACGTGCTCTTCTCCGGGTCGGTGCATGCTGAAGTGCTATCTGTGCAAATGGCTTTAAGATCTCAACCAACCCTACGGCACCCAGCATCGAAAAGGCTGGAGATGCCAAGATAGCCAGACGGCTGAGAGTTGCAGAGAAGTACAATGTTGTCGAGGCGAAGCATATCAACAGAAGCTTTCCAGGAGTCATCCTGCGAGTCACGTAGAAAATTCCGAGAGGAGCCAAGAAAACAAGCTGCCCAAACTGGTAATAGTATGATGCCCAACTTGAAGGACGATGTTCTTGCACAGATGCAAGTAGAGGTATGTCACTTCTATAAAATGGGTCTAGAACGCTTATGAACTTAGCTGGAGCCAAGGTTATTATACCGCTGACCCAGAGATATAGTCCGGCGGTAACAACACCTAATATTGAAATAATTATGAAGCTTTTTTGAAATCGCTCGCTAAGTAGCGTCTTTGAAACATATCCTATCGCCAAGAGTAGAAGGACACCGAAAGATGCCACCACCTCGAATTCTCTAGCAAATTCTAATCCAAGCTTTGGGACAAGAACCGCTATTCCAACACCAATTATGATTAGGAGCCCATAGGAGACAAATAGACGCAGGTCTCTGTGCCCCATGAAGAACAAACAGAATGTGAACAATGCCAGAAGAGAGAGCAGATACCTAGCCGCGCCCCACGAGGCAAAAACATATCCAAGTCCTAGTCCTGCCCCTGTCGCATAAAGGATTGCTGCATACCAGGCCTTTTCCTTCTTAATTGCCCTAAGATATAGTAGGAAAGTGAACAGAATTAGGGGAATAGCCACGCATTCGTCATCGTAGAATCCTAGACTTGTCCGGTCAATAAAGGCTGGGCTGACTGCAAGAAGAAAGGATGATACTAAACCTACCCCTTCCCCACTTACTTCCTTACCAAGATAGTACATTATAACACATGCCGCGGCTGCGGCTATAACTGGAAAGACAATAGTGAGTTCTAAGACGGTGATGTTTATTCCTAGAGCTCTAGTTAGAAAGTATAGAGACACGCCTGCAAATGGGACCCCCGGAAAAGATGTTTTTCCTACATCTCTCCCAGCTGGATACCATTGTCTGTAGTTATGGTAATCCTTGAAGGCTGTGAAGCCATGGTCAACCACATACTGAGTTGTCTCATATTGGAAGAATGGGTCAAATTCAGAAAGTGTGAAACCCCACTGTATCGGTTGAATTCTCAGAAGAATGGATGTTAACACTGTAAAGAACATACAAGAAGATACAAGAATAGCTCTCCTTGAAATAGATGGAAACCTCTCCTTCCATCCTCTAAGCTTTTCGACTTGAAACCGAGTATGCATACCC
>JAWBNY010000116.1:0-4248 GCA_038826985.1 Bathyarchaeia archaeon
CACCAGTATGAGACCGTTCTGACCTACCGTGATGTTGCATCCCGTCTCTCTCTGGAGGAGACTAACCATGGAGCCTTTTCGACCAATAACCCTAGGTACTTTTGTAGGCGTTATCTTCACGATATGTCCCTCAGAGACTTTGCCTAGCCCACCCCCACGGATCGTCAGAACTGCATCTCTTGTTCTGTCAAAGACGGCAACCTTAGCTACAATAATGTCCCCTATATCGAGGAAGTCGGTCATCTCGTCCTTTTTTGAGTTAAAACTCTTTCCAAACGCCTCAGAAGCGGGAAGTACAGCAGCATACGGGGAGTTGATGTCTACAATCCATCCACTCAATCTGATGTCGACGACCTCCCCGATGACTAGGTCTCCTACTGCTGGCACATAGCAACCTTTCAAGGCGACAACGGAGACAGTCTTACCATCAACATTGCTTAAACCTACTACAGAAGCGTACACTCTGTTCCCTTGCTTGTATGCATTCTTACCAGCAACGTAGTCACCATCGGCTAAGAGTTCTCCAGGTAATACAAGTCGCCTTTGTACAGTCACGTATGACAACATTACGTCCTCGAGGTTTTTCGCTTTCCGGCAGTGTGATGTAGACGATGCTATTTATCTATTCCTAACGCTACTTAAGGATACGAGTTTGGTAGTTCCCTAGAGTAGTCTTCCCAAGCCTTTCAAGAAGTGGTGCATGGAGGCCAGCCGGTATTTCGACAACGGCTATCCATGAGCCGTCGTTCTGCCATTCTTCGTTTTTGATATTACCCATCTCTCTGACTACGCCTATTGCTTTATGTGCATGTTCTGGCGGGATCTTTACAGCTATACGCATATTCTCAATTCTTAACGGAAGTATGGTTCGGAGAGCTTCGATGACTTCTCTTGCTTGCTCTTCACCACTTTTAAACGGGTCGATTACGACTCGGATTTGAGCGAGCGCTTGCTCAATGCGCAGAGGAGGGTGTGGATAGTTGGTTCTTGGGTCAATGCAGTTACGTGAGATGAAGTTAACAATCTGTTTCCGTTTTTCTTCCACTAGTCTATGGCGTTGCGCTACAGTGAGCTGCAGTTCACCACGTCGTAAAATTGTTTCGGAGACCTTCAATGCATCTGATGTTCCAAACGCTTTTCTGAGCTTCTCTTCTGAAGCACGTAGGCCTTTACTAGAATCGGTGAAGACAATATCGGTCACGAGTACTTTTGATATGTCTATTTGACGACCTTGCTTGAAGTCCAAAGCGGGGTCTGGCTTGACCAGGATCTCAAACTGTTCTCCAGCTACCGCTAGTCTAGCCACGGTGTGTTTTTCGCCCATTACAGCAATACCTAGCCAAAGAAACCGCTATTTGACTACCTTCGAAATATATTCCGCGACCTCCGCGGGACTCAACTTTGTAAATTTCTTTGTACTAGTAGGAATTACCACGATGCGGATTTTCTGCGCATCTAATTTACCCTCAACTACTTTCGATAATGACTCAACTGCAAGCATGATGCTCTCTGACAGAGAAAGCGTCTCTGTATACTTGGCCTCAAGAAGCTCCCTTACAGTATCGCTACCAGCACCAATAGCAACAGCTTTATAACCCCAACATGCTCCACTCGGGTCTGCCTGCAAAACTTTTGGACCTACTTTGTCTACCCCTCCAAATATCATAGCGATTCCGAAAGGCCTGACACCAGCATGCTGCGTATACATCTGCATAATATCTCCAACCCGCTTCGACAAGGCCTCGATATCTACAGGCTCATCATACATTAAGCGGTAGCTCTGTGCATAGATTCTAGCTTGATCAACAAGGATTCTCGCATCTGAACTAAGCCCTGAAACCGCTGTCCCAACATGTTCATCTATCTGAAAGATCTTCCAAGCAAAGTTAGTATCCTGAAGCTTTGAGCTCGCCTTTTCTTCAGCTGCGAGGACAACACCTTCCGGGGATACTATGCCTAGAACTGTCGACCCCCTCTTGACCGTCTCAAGTGCATATTCAACTTGGAATAGGCGTCCATCAGGCGAGAACACTGTGATGGCTCGGTCATATGCTCCAGGTGTGCTAAACATAGCCATATTGTTTTTCTCCCGATTGTTTTGCTATGGACTCTATCGTTAAAAAGGACTCTAAAACCTTTTCGCAGACAAACTATTAGTTTCTTTGCAGAGACGAAGTGTTTCTCTGAGTCTCTTTATTGTTCCTGAGGTTTTTAAGGTTTCAACTGTTGAGCCTTCACCGCTACGTTTGCTAAGAATCTGCCTTATCTTTTCCGCGGTCTTTTGGTCGCACCTAAATATGCCTATACTTCTTGAAGCGTCGAACATAACGAGTTTAGGCATCGACCAAGCTTGTTGGGTTAATAATGGGAGTTGAATGTTCTGGTAGACAATGTCAATTATCTCTCTCTGTTTTGAGATATTTGAAACATCCAGTCGGAGTGCAACGTATCGTTTTCGAGGTCGTCTGCGCAATTAATCAGCCTTCATTCCTACTACACGTCTTTTCTTCTAGGTACTGCTTCAATTCGTAAAACGATTTAGGATGAACCCCAAGTCGAATCCTAAAACTGATTGAGTCGCTTTCACGGAGAACAACTCGCCTTTTCAGGGCCTGTTGTTTGCAAAATCGAAGGTATACTGTGCCCTGAGCGTCTATATATTTATGAAACTCTCTGCGAAGCGCTTCCTCATCTAGGCTATGTAATTGTTTAAAAAGCGAATCTATGACTATAAAGACGTCGTCTCCAGAGAGTTTTGCTTCTATTCTCAATATTCTGTTCCCATGATGTCCATGCATTACAGTTCTCTTTAGCCTCATTTCTTCCGGGTTGATTGGGATCAGATTTTTGACAGCTTCTTCTACTTTTGCTGGATCTTCCGTTGCATGAACGAAGCTGCGTATCTCAGCATATGCTTTTTCCCGATGTCTTGGCATCTGCTTTATCATCTGGATCGCTATTGTTTTAAAGTATACTCTCTCAAACAGGAGTTAAGGTGTCTGATATGGTTGATGTTGGTTTTATTGGGCTTGGGGTAATGGGTAGACATATGTCAATGAACCTTTTGAAAGCAGGTTTTCCCCTAGTTGTTTGGAATCGGACGAGATCTAAGATGGCTCCACTGATAGAGTCTGGTGCTAAAGGTGCTACTTCGCCTAAGGAGGTGGCTGAGAGGTCTAGCGTGGTGATCACTATGCTTTCCGACTCTCCTGACGTGGAAGAGGTTATTCTAGGTTCTTCAGGTGTAGTTGAAGGTATACGTAAAGGAGGATTAGTTATCGACATGAGTACTATATCGCCTGATGTAACTCGTAGAATTGCTTCCATCTTGAAGGAAAGAGAGGTGGACATGCTTGATGCACCTGTAAGTGGAGGAGAGGTTGGGGCGCGGGAAGGGACGCTCTCAATCATGGTTGGAGGACCTATGAATAGGTTCGAAGAGGTTAAGCCAATCTTTAAGGCGTTGGGGAAGAAGATTACGTATATGGGTGGGAATGGTATGGGGCAGGCAGCAAAACTGTGTAACCAAGTGATCTGTGCTTTAAATATTGAGGCGGTTTGCGAAGGCTTGATGCTGGGGTCAGCTTTTGGTCTTGACCCTAGTCAACTCCTTGAGGTTATTACGGCAGGTGCCGCAGGGTCTTGGCAGCTGAGCAATCTGGGACCGAAAATGGTAAGCCGAGATTTTGCACCTGGGTTTAGGATTAGACATCAGCTGAAAGACGTGAGGTTAGCTCTCGACGCTGCAGCAAAGCTAGGATTGCCTTTGCCCGCGTTGGGTTTGGTTCAGCAGTTGTTCCGCGCAGCAGAACATGAGGGGCTTAGTGACGCTGGGACGCAGGCACTTATTGTCTGCCTCGAGAGGCTGGCAGGTAGAAAGTTGGCATAGCATGTGTCTAGATAGCTTAGCTATATAGGCCTCTCATCTTCTTTCCTGCACTAGTTAGACCTCTGAAAGCTCGGCCTTTCTGAGTTGATTTAGATATCCAATTCAGCTTCTTATCAGCGGCTATCGCCGGGTTGTATGGGTCGATGAGAATGACCTCAAACCATTTGTGTTGCCCATCTTCACCTACGTAGTACCCGTTTAATGGTCTTAGGTTAGGAAATTTCTTCGCGGCTCTTTCTTGAGCGATTAGTAGCATACTTTTATGGGGAGTATATAGTTTTGAGCCGATGTGGCGTTGCCTTCTCCCCGACGTTGGACGGGGCTTCCTGCGTCCGCCTCTTCGGATGCGTACTCTCGCG
>JAWBNY010000117.1:0-315 GCA_038826985.1 Bathyarchaeia archaeon
GTTGGTGTAGGATTCTTTTTGGCTTATTATGCCGTGTAGCTTCAAGAGAAGGAGGCTTCTTTCCCAAGCTTCAGGTAAGGTTTGGCCTACAGCAGTTAGCTGAGGAAGACAGTTCATTGGTTGATCGTTTGCATGATTATGTTTTAAGGGTTCTTTTTCGTTGCCTTACTGTTCCCGAGATATTGTTTCTGACTCTCTATGAAAGGGAGAAGAGTACGATAAATTGGAGACTTTTATCTTTTTGAACCTGTTAAACAAGTTGATTTTATCTTCTTGAGCTGTAGGATTTAAATTCGAAAAGTCAAGATGTGGAAG
>JAWBNY010000117.1:325-4192 GCA_038826985.1 Bathyarchaeia archaeon
TAATATCCATAGCTGGAATTCCATTATGTATTCAGGCCGGGTTGAAAAAAGACTAAACAGGAATAAGCTCAGGAGCATACAGGGTGAAAAGCCTACGACACTGTAATTTTTGAGTATGCGTTCCTTAGGGCTTCGTATTCTCCAGCTAGACGTGAAAAGAGATACATATCCATCCTATGTGTGGGATAAAACATGCATCTGATAGGAAGAAGTTATTGGTTCAATACCGTGATGTGGTTTCCTCGAAATAGGTTGATGAGAATGTCCTCAATGGTTGCGGCAAAAGCTGACTATTCCTTTACTTTATCTCCACCTTCCTTGAGGACTCTGCTTAGGTAGCTGTTGACCTGAGGATCGGCTTGTAATCTATAGTTCCTTACCTTATCGACGCAGTTGTAGTTAGTTACTGAAGCTTTTTTGGGCACTCCGCACTGCCTAGGCGATGTTTGACAAACTCTACACATGGTATGTATGTAAATATCAAGCAAATTCTTTACAGTAGGGGCATTCAAGGCGTGTTTTGCCTCAACCGATGCCGCTATCTGGGTAAGCTAGCTTCTATTTTGTTACTGGGATTCCTCTTGTTCTGATAGACTGTTCCGCTCCTGGTGGGGCATAGGCGAAAACGAACCAGAGCTCACTGGGGTTCGGGTTTACAATCTGATGCATTATCTTGGCGGGGCAGTACATGGAGGTATTCTCCTTCAACTCATACTCGACGCCGTCGATTATGGCTTTACCCCGTCCCTTGAAGATATACATCACTTCCTCAGCGTCTTCGTGGTTATGGTAAGGTATCTCACTGTTTGGGTCGAGTATGCAGAGTCCAAGTGAAATCCATTTGGCCCCGTCCTGTGAGTCGACGAGTATTCTGAGTGTTCTCTTAGGTTCCGGTATTATGTAGGCTGTCACTTCGTCTATTGACTTCACATATTTCGTCACGGTTTCGCACCTCTCTAGCTATATGAGTTCTGGATGTTTAGGTCTTTGCACTGTAGAACCTGTACCATTGTCTGAGGGAGTTCTCTCTTCTGTCACCAGTAGCCTGATAGAACTCTGGATAGCCCGTGTAACGAATCGCATCCTCTTCTGAGATTCCACTTTTGACCATTTTCTTTAGCTCGTCTCTAACTGCCTTAAAGAATGAGAGATGTTTCATAACCTCAGACTTGTCCGAGACTGGACCGTGCCCAGGGATTATGTAATCCACATCCATCTTGAGGATCTGTTCTAAGGCTTCTATCCACTTATCAGGGTTTACAGTTGCATCGCCTGCGAACGGGAAGGTCTTTGCGAAGAGGTTATCTCCTGCGAATAATGTCTTGTCGTTTGGGATGTAGACTATTGTTGAGCAGTCAGAGTGGCCTCCTGTGTGAATCATCTCTATCGTTGTCTCTCCGTCAGTTAGGCTGAGGTAGTCTCCAAATGTAACTGAAGGCAGGACGATCCTTAGCCCCTCGAATAGATGGGCCCTTTCAGGCATCCTCGCCTTCATGGATTCTAGAGTCTTCTGGAAGTTGAGTGGTGACCACTCGTTTTTCAGCTGGTTCTCCATCTTAACCTTCAGGAGCCTATGAGCAACTATCTCACAGTCCTCGAATGCTTGGCTTCCAAGGACGTGGTCGCCATGGTAATGTGTGAGAAAGAGATGCGTAACCTTCTTAGGTGTAAGCTTCTCTATGGCGGATCTAAACGCCTTAGCAGAGACAGGATACTGAGAGTCGACAGCTACAGCCCTGTCCTTTAGGACAATAACTCCCACGTTGCCGCCGCTTTTACCTTCAGTGTTTGCATAGACTCTATCTGTTATCTTCTCAAGATTCATCTCCAACATAATCGCCTCACTATAAGACTATTCTGGAATGGACTTAAGCTTTCAGTAAGTTTAAGGGACCTTTAATACGGATATATCCCTTCAAACTAAAAGATTGGGCGCTATATCGGTGTGTTGTAATCCCGTCGATGGCCAATTTGATACCTACTTGTAAATGCCTTGGATAGCGGCTCCAAATAATATGTCTAAAACACCATTACAAAGCACTGCTTGTGAAGCCGACCCTGTCTTTTCATCGCTTTGTTCACAGATTTATTTAGTCCTGCATGAACAAGTGTGTTTATCAGAATTGTTAGCTGTGATATCCAGAATCGAAGCTTCAATTTGCATCGTTGTTAGATTCTTCGCTTTATATTTTCTAAGGATTTAATGTCTGTTTGAAGATTTTTTTGTTTCATCCTACGGGAGGAGTCGGCGTTGACGCTGAATCTTCTCTTAGGAAGCTATATGTAATATGCATTTAGTTGCATATGTATATGAACTCCTCCTGTTTGTGTTAGGTTTCTTCAAGCTTTTTAGGATACGCTTGAGGTATATGTGGTAGGGTGATTGATTGGCTGGTAAGGTTAAGGCTGTCTTTGGGGGTCTTCTTATAGACGGTACTGGGAGAGAACCTCTCAAGGACGGTGTTGTGTTGGTTGAAGGCGACAAGATAGTTGCTGTAGGTCAAAGAGACGATTTCCAGATACCTGATGGGGCAGATATCATCGATGGGAACGGTCTAACACTCATGCCCGGTATGATCGATGCCCACATTCATCTGATTGGTATGCGGCGTGGAAACATAATTGAGGCCTATAACCGTACACTTAGTGCCGCTCGTGCTGTGGCAGACGCATACACAATTCTTGAACATGGATACACTACTGCTCGCTGCTGCGGTAGCTGGGTCTCAACCGGTGTTAAGCGTGCAATCGAGGAGGGATCCGTGAAGGGGCCACGCCTTGTTGTAGCTGGAGCGGCTATTTCACAAACCTTTGGTCATGGGGATTTGCATAGCTATCCTCTTGGCTGGGTTAGAGGTTGGGGCGGCTGGTTTGCCACACTTGCTGACGGTGTTGATGAATGCCGGAGGGCGGCACGTGAACAGTTGAGGGAGAATGCAGACTTTCTGAAGATATTGACATCTGGCGGCGTAGGCTCCCAGCTAGATGACTGTGAGTATCCGCAGTATACGCTTGATGAAGTGAAGGCCATCGTCTATGAGGCTCATAGTGTGGGAAAGAAGGTGGCCTCACATGCACACGGTTTAGCTGGTATCAAGTTGGCACTCGAGGGCGATGTGGACACCTTCGAGCATAGTGCATGGCTTGATGAGGAGACCGCGATCGAGATGGCTAGGCAGAACAAGATCGTTGTTCCAACATGCTACAACCCTATCCGAACGTATGAGAGGACAAAGGGGTTTACAGAGCAAGGCGATATCCCAGATTGGTCTTTCAGGAAGGCGCAGCAGGTTTACTGGCTTGACAAGAAGCGTGTGCGGATGGCTAGGAAGTTGGGTGTTAAGCAGGCAGTTGCCACAGACTGGGTAGGAGGCTCCCCCTATGATGTATCCATGGAGATGTGGGCGCTAATGGAGCTTGGAGGCTATACGGCTCTTGAGGCAATATCGTGCTGTACCAAGGTTGGGGCCGAGTGCGTCGGAATGCTCGATAAGGTGGGCACATTAGAGAGGGGGAAGCTTGCAGACCTAATTCTTGTTAAGGGCAACCCACTTCACGACATTAGGGTTCTGGTACCCAAGGATAACATAATGCTGGTGATGAAAGGCGGAAAGGTTGAGGTGAATAGAGGTTTGAAGACTGCCTAATTTTCAGGATAAGAGTTCGAATAAGTTGTTTGATATATTTGGATGGTTCGGATAACTGTTAGATGCCTAACGGTAGTAAGCTATGGTTACCCTACTTCAATGTCCTATGAGCGAAGGATTGTATTTCCCGAAACGTAGCGCTGTCACTTTGAAAGCTGTAGCGCTTGTCTAATGGCCGTATGGTGACTTTCAAATCTGTTGAGGTGTTAGATGTATTAAT
>JAWBNY010000118.1:0-4179 GCA_038826985.1 Bathyarchaeia archaeon
TCTATCATACGCGATCCCGCAGAAGGGGCAGATGACCACTAAGGCATCTATACCTGCCTTTTTCGCAGCTTGAAGTTTCCTTTCAGTCATAGCCAATGCCAAGCTCTTATCTATTGCTAGCAGCGCGGCACCACAACATTCCCTCTTTCTAGGAATGTCAACACTTATTGCACCTGTGGCTTCAACCAAGTCATCTAAGGTATGAGGTGTCTCAGGGTCATCGAATCCTACGTAGCATTCAGATGGCCTAGTGTAATGGCACCCATAGTGTGCGAGAACCTTAAGGCCTTCCAAGCTACGAGTCATCAGCCCCTTTAGCTTATCAGCACCGAAGTCCTCTAGAAGCATCCTCGCATAATGTCTGACCTTTACAGAGCGCTTATATTTCACACCAATGCTTTCCAAGCGGTTTAATAAACTGGGCTCTGTTTTCCATTCTTCACCGTCGAGCTGACTGAACCTTGTGAGAGTGCCAGTGCAGGCGCTGCAAAGTGTCACGATGTCTAGGCTCAATTCCTCCGCCAATGCAAGGTTGCGAACAGCCATTAGAACTGCACTTTCCCTATCCACCGGCTCTACAGGATAACCGCAACATGTGAAGGGCAGGTCAATCAGCTCGACCCCAAGCCTTGCAGCGATCTTTCTAGCAGAGACTTCGTAGTTCAACGCCCTGGTAGGTATGGTACAGCCTAGAAATAGCGCATACCTTTTCATTTGCTCAACCTTAGAAGCTGGCTTAACCTTTTCCAATCGTCTTCATTAATTTGGATCGGTGGCAGACCAAACTGTATACGTTTGGCGTTTAGGAAGTCATCAACCTCATAGATCCTTCCATGTTTCATGATGACGCTGCAGATCCTAGCCATAGATGGATGAATGTAACCTGCTTCAACAGCCATGTTTCTCAAAACAGTGATAAGCTCTGGTAGCTTAACGTCTCTTGGACACCTTTCCCAGCAAAGATGACAGTAAACGCAAAGCCATATTGACTCCGAGGTCAATACTCTGCTTCTAAGTCCCAGCTCAACCATCTTCACAAGAACTCGAGGATTATACCTTGGCGAAACTGCTCTTACAGGGCAGCTTGCCGTGCAGGTTCCACATTGGAAGCATTCTTTGAATCTTTTTCCCCCTGGGCGCTTGAGTACCTCTCTGCAAAAGTTTTCGTCGACCTCCGCTGAACTTACTGTTGAATCACTGCTCATCTTTAACCTCCAATACGCTATTGATGGGGTGGATATGTCATCCGCCATGGCTGTAAAGTCATAAATAGCTTTTTGTATTCTACATCGGGTAGGTGGCTTCCTTGGTTACTGTGATGAGCTACAGTTTTCCTGATGACTTGTATTACACAGAGGAACATATCTGGGTTAGGAAGAGCTATGATTCTCTCACTCTTGGCTTCGACGACCTTGCTGCGAAATTAATAGGTAACATCCTTGTTGTGATGCTTGCGAATAAGGGAACAACGCTTGTACCGGGGACTGTCTTCGGTACTGTTGAGTCTATGAAATGGGTTGAAAGGCTTAGATCTCCGGTTTCAGGTGTTATCTCGGAAGTGAACCATAGACTAGAGTATGAGCCTACTTTGGTGAACAAGGATCCGTATGGAGAAGGATGGCTTGTCAAAGTGCAGCCCACCTCGAACTTGGATTTTGAGCTTCAGCGACTTGTTAGCGGTGGAGACCTGACTAAGTGGGCGGAGAAGGAGGTTGAGAGACGCACTAGGGAATCAGCTAGTGTGAGGGCAAGGAGAGCTATCTAGGCAATAGTTCTTGCAACAACTTCTGCTATGTTCAACACTTGAATAGGCTTTCCAATGCTCTGCGCTGCATCCATCAGCTGCAGCTCGCAGGCGGGGCAACCTGACACGACTAGGCTGGCATCGATATCAAAGGCTTCCCTAATTCTTCTTTCACCAATCTTCATCGATAACTCGGGCTTCAAAATCTTTAAGTCCCCACCTCCTCCACAGCATCTCGAAACATATCTATTCTTAGGTAGCTCACGAAACTCCAGCCCCGGTATCGACCTCAAGACTCTTCTAGGTTCCTCTATAACTCCTCCAAGCCGGCTCAGCTCGCATGGGTCATGATAAGTAGCTATCGCTTTCAACTCGTGAGCTATCTTAAGCTTACCATGCTTCAATGATTCCTCAATGTATTGAACAATATGTTGAACCTCAATGTCAAGGCTCTCTCCTAAGAGTTTTGGATACTCCTCCTTCCATGTATGGTAGCATCCAGCGCATGAGGTAACAACCCTCTCTATACCTAGACTCCTAGCTTTCTCAACGTTGTGCTTTGCCGCCTCAATGGCATATTGAAGGTCGCCGATGAGAAGGGCTGGGTCACCGCAGCACCACTCTTCTTTACCAAGAAGCGTCCAGTTAGCTCCTGTCTTGTCTAGGATCTGCATCGTTGCTTTACCCGTCATGTTCTTCTTCCCGGAGTAAGAGCATACACAACCAACGAAGTACAAGATCTCAGCACCCTTCTTCCCGACCTGAGCCTTATCCTTCAACCCTATCCAAGGATACGATAACCAGTCTATGCGTGTGTCGTGTTGGAGACCATAGATATTATGCTCCATAGCGAGGTTTCGCCGGAGCCCCTTAGAACCTTCAAGGCCTTTATCCATCTCCAAAAGATGGCCTCTTGCAGCCTTGAGGACATCGATAGTTTTCACACCTGCAGGGCAACGCCAGAGACAGTAGCCGCAGAGCGTACACTCATAGATTCTCTCCTTAACAGCGTCGTTCATCGACATCTGTCCATCTAGATAGGCTTTCAAGAGCTGCATCCTTCCGCGAGGTGAGCTTGTCTCCCAGCCAATGTATGAGAAGCTGGGGCAAAGCGTCCTGCAGAAACCACAACGCATGCAGCGCTGTACTTCCTCAACGTAGTCGGAAAGGGTAGGTATTCTGTTCAGATATTAAGCCTCCTTAATGGATAGGGTCCCCCTTTACCCTTACCCGGATTCAGAATGAGATTCGGATCAAACAGCTGCTTAATACTCCTCATAAGCTGAACCGCCTTCGCTCCATGCTCTAGCTCAATGTAGTCGGCCCGCATCAGACCAATTCCATGTTCGCCTGTGCAGCTTCCACCCATCGGAAAGACTATCTCTCTGTATAAGATGTCTATACCCCTGAAGAATGCCGCTCTCTGCTCAGCAACTCTTTCATCGAGGACAAATGTAGGATGCATATTGCCATCTCCAACATGGCCAAAGTTGCCTAGGTCAATGCCTTCAACACCAACCTTGTCTGGAATCTGTTCAATTGCCTCTGCAGCATCAGGCAGCCTATTAGGTGGGACGGTGCAGTCCTCCATAACGGTGGTTGGTCGAAGTCTAGCTAGAGCCGGCAACGCTGCCTTACGTGCGTTCACAAGCTTATCTCTGTATGCTTGGTCAAGTGTCTTTTCCACGTAAATAGGCGAGTACTCTCCAGCTATAGCCAAACATCTTTCCAGTGTAGTTCCTACAGATTCCTTTGCGCCTCCGATGTCGAGCAGGAGGAAGTCCCCCCGCGGTATATCCTTGATACCTGAGTATTCGAACGCCGACGTCGCTGTTTTCTTGTTCATGAACTCAATCATCTCGGGTACAATTCCCATCCTCCTGATCTTGGTGGTCGCCTTTGCGAGATTTCTGACGTTGTCAAAGATCAGCACAGAAGTCGCGTAGCTTTCGGGTAAAGGTGTAATCTTAAGTCCAACCTGTGTAACAATGCCAAGGGATCCCTCTGACCCCACGATGAGACGTGTAAGGTCGAAACCTGAAGCTGATTTTAACGTCCTCGAGCCTGTCTGAATAACCTCTCCATTTGGGAGGACAACCTCAAGCCAGAGTACCCAATCCCTAGTAGGACCATACTTTATCGTCCTGTTTCCAGCAGCATTTGTGTTCACCATACCCCCTATCGTACATGCAGGGCTACTTGCAGGGTCGGGTGGGAAGAAGAAGCCATACTCTGCCAGCGACTCATTCAAAGTATCGCATACAACACCCGGCTCTACAGTGACGCTCTGATTCTCAATATCAATTTTCAGTATTCTATTCATCGAAGACATGTCGACGACTATTCCTCCTGCGGCTGCTAAAGGCGACCCTGAGGCGCTTGTGCCTGCCCCCCGAGGGGTGACTGGGATCCTATACTCGTTTCCAAGCTTCAGG
>JAWBNY010000119.1:0-4159 GCA_038826985.1 Bathyarchaeia archaeon
GGATTACACCCAAGAAGGGAAGTTGGGATGCCGTAAAAAACGGTGTAGCAGCACCCCCGCTCAAGACTAAGGAAGGATGGATCCTCCTCTACCATGGCGTAGACGAAGAGCTCACATATAGAGTTGGCGCAGTACTTCTGAACCCAAGAAATCCTCTAGAGGTTATAGCTAGAACCGATGACCCAGTATTTGAGCCAGAAGAAACATATGAGAGGATTGGTATAGTGAACAATGTTGTTTTCCCCTGCGGTGCCGTTGTGATAGGGGACACCATATACATGTATTATGGAGCCGCAGACAGGGTAATAGGGGTTGCAACTCTAGAAGTTGAAAGACTGCTGAGAGCGTTGCTACCGAAATAAGAACAAATACTTCCGGAGACATGAAAACTTGGGTTAGCGCTCATATTCCATGGGCATCAAAGATTAGTAGTGTTGTGTTTATGGGACTCGTTATCTAACTTACAGGTTTTTCTTTATATAGCATCTAATTCTCTCAAATAATCATATTTATATATTTTAACTTATTAATGCATTATTGACCGCCATGAATGAAAAGAATACCGAACTGGCGGTTGCGACAGAGGTCTTTCTACACCTGCTTGGAAGCCCAATATCGTGTGCACTTTTCAAGCTAGTTAATATGCAATGTCTTAAGCATAGGCAGAGAATAATTGATTATGCGTTTAACTACTACATGGGCAAAAATATGCATAAATGTATAATCTGTGATTGGTTGACAAAGGTGTTTTTATTAATCGTCTCAGAGGGAGAAACAGCCTTCGGGATAAAACAAGAGACCATAAAGGGAATTATCAGCGACATATATTATCGACGAGGTCTGGTATCTGTTATAAGTGGAATAGGACGATTCGGCATCACAAGACCTTTTACTCCCTTCTCCCCCTTTCTTGTCGTCTGGAACTATACGAACGCATGCAACCTTAGATGCATTCACTGTTATCAGAGGGCCGACAAACCTCTACCAGACGAGCTTTCAACAAGGGAAAGAAGAATAGTAATTGATGAGCTTAGCGAGGCTGGTGTGGTTTCAATAGCATTCTCCGGTGGAGAACCTCTGATGGAGAAGGATTTCCTAGAGATAGCTAGGTATGCGGCCGACAAAAAGATGTATGTCTCTTTGGCCACAAACGGGACCTTGATAACCGAGGAGATGGCATGTAGGCTGAAAGAGGCGGGAATCCAGTACGTTGAGGTCAGCCTCGATGGCGCAAACCCTCTAACCCACGACTCCTTTAGGAACTCTCCGAACGCTTTTGAGTTGACGGTTCGTGGAGTCAGAAACCTCGTCAAACAGGGAATCTTCACATGCATAGCCACAACAGCTACAAGACATACGCTCCCTGAGATTGCTAAGATTGTAGAGCTCAGCAAGATGCTTGGAGTAAGGAGGTTTCTTGTCTTCAACTTCGTACCAACAGGAAGAGGAAAAGACATAGTGGATATAGATCTCAGCCCAACTGAGAGGGAGAACCTGCTAAACTTCCTCTACGACGAGTTGACTAGAGGAGAGCTAGAAGTCCTGTGCACAGCACCCCAGTATGCAAGAGTTTGTTTTCAGAGATCCTTACGCGTGGGCAGCGATATGATTGCACCGACCCATTTCTACGCTGGAGAACTCTGTGGGAGAACGAAGAGCTTGGCAGAGTTCATCGGTGGCTGCGGTGCGGGAAGGTTGTACTGTGCCATCCAGCCAAATGGCCTCGTCACGCCATGCGTATTCATGCCAATCATAGTGGGGAATCTTAGGCGTGAGAGGTTCAAGTCAATATGGTTTAGCTCAAAAGTCATGCGCGATTTAAGAGACCGGGATAGGCTAAAGGGTAAATGTGGACAATGCAGTTTCAGGTATGTTTGTGGGGGCTGTCGAGCTAGAGCTTACGCTTATCATGGCGACTATTTGGCTTCAGACCCAGGATGTATCCGGAGCTAGAAGAGCCAAGCATGTTACATGTGGAAAACTTAAGCTATGTGGCTTCATTGCCACGTGTCTCCTAAGCCTTTGCTAGACATTTGAATCATGAGGAGATAATGCTTGGCATGTTGCTGATTCCTTGGTTTCAACGTGCATATGTTAGAGTGGGGCCTCCATGGGTCTTGTTGCGGCAACCTTCTTCCGTGGGAAGTACTTGCTTGTTCTCAGACCGAACTTCACAAGGGAGAGCATGAGCGGCACCTCCATGAGGGGCCCTATAACTGTGGCTAATGCTGCACCTGAGTTTATGCCGTAGAGTGTAGTTGCCACTGCTATGGCTACCTCAAAATGGCTGCTTGAACCTATTAGTGTTGTATCTATCGATGTTGGGTAGTCCCAGTTTGAAAGCCACGAAACAGTATAGGTTATTGCTATCATTGTAACATAGTGGAGCAAGTTTGGTGCTGCAAGGTAGGCGACGAGTAGGGGATCGCTTAGAATTATCTTGCCTTGAAAAGAGAACATAACAATCAGAGTCATCAACAAGGCGACAATCGATATTCTGCGGACATACTCAATGTAGACGTTGTCAAACCACTCCTTCCCCTTACTGGGGATGAGTAGCCTTCTTGACAAAGCTCCAAGCGAAACAGGAAGTGCAATAAAGACGGCTACGCTCAAAGCGATGAGGTCCCAAGGAACAGGTATCCCGCTAACCCCGAGGTAGAAGGCGGATTGAGGAGCATATAATATGACCATTAGTAGAGCGTTGACGGTTGTGTTTATGAGGCCTTGGGCTAGGTCTCCCTTTGCCAGCATCATCCACCACATGACCATTGCAGTACATGGAGACATACCGAGCAATATCACGCCAGCCTTATGCAAGGGGTCGGTCAAGATCAGGTTGGCGTACAATGTCATTATGGGTGGTGCAATTACCCAATTTGCGATTATGGTAAACAGCAAGGGCTTCGGTTTCTGAGCCGCCTTCTTTATGTCCCCTAAAGATATTCCAACAACGGTTGGATACATCATAAAGAAGAGGCATATACCAATCGGAATCGAGAGCTCACGGAACTTAAAGGAATCCAAGGTCTCGCCAAACTGTGGCAGAAACCTACCTAGTAGAAGACCAATGATGATGCAGATGGCGATCCAAAGGGTAAGATACTTTTCAAAGAATCCTAGGCCAACCTTCGACTTATCTGAAGACCCCATCTTCTATCTCACTCCTATTGATCTTAACCTAGTCAACTTCGATGGAAGCGCTTTAATTCTATTCAAGGATTTAAATTTATTGTTATATCTATGCCTCATACCGGGCCTAAAGCAAAATCAGTCATCCATAAGTATGCAATCAATATATGGTAGATACGTAGCGCTCGTGTCGGTCATCTAGGATATAAGATGCTTCAACATGAAAGCAACCTGAGAGCAGCGACACACGATATTCTGTGGCTATCAGGTCATATGAACGGCTGAGATAAAATCTAAGTGGTGCGAGTATCTTTAAATACAGTATGCAGAACTATCTTTGAGAGGCTGAGGTTTATGAATAAGGATCAAACTATAGGCGGACTAATTCTTGTTGGCTCTATTGCTGGGATAATCATCTATGCTTGGCTTCTATTTCTTGTTGGTGCTGAGGTTTCTATGCTAGTGCTGAAGCTTACTGGTTTAATAGCAGTTGGAGGTGTACTTGGAATACTTGCATGGATTGGATACACGCTTGCTACAACTCCTCCCCCTGCACCGATTGAGGATATAGAGAAGGAGCTTGAGAAAGACCTCCATACAGTAACAGAAAGTGCCTCATCCACGTCTGAAGCTAAAACCGGCGTGGAGCAAAAGACCTGACCAACCCAATAACCGCTAATTAGTCTGTCAGCTATACGAGAGAACTTTACAGGTAATGTTTTCCTGATTTTCTCCGTCTTTACTTACTATTTCTTAATTTTATCCATAGCAGATGTGAAATTTGCTAGCTTATCAACCATTGCTGTTAACGTAGATGGACTCTAGGTTTTGTAGTTACTATACTGGTCTACCGGTTTGGTAAGTCTTAGAACTCCTTAACATTTAATCTGCTGTGTTATAACCTTCTTTTGAAATAGGTGGGGCGCTTATAAGTTGGTTTATCATATAGCTCAAGGCCTAAGAGGTTTGGGAATGCGTCTTTAGGACATGGACAATGACATCTTCAATGAACTTCTTGATATAGCAT
>JAWBNY010000120.1:0-4134 GCA_038826985.1 Bathyarchaeia archaeon
ATCATGGAGATGCCTCCATACAAGATGCCATCTATGAGGAACGTGGCTAAGAAAACATGGGCTCGAACTCGAGATTTCATTTACATAGCCTTCCCTCTAATCACATTAGGAAGCCTATCATTAGAGGTTCTGTCAATAAGTGGTCTATCACAGTCAATAATGAGCCTCATGTCCCCCTTTCTAACGGGTTGGCTGGGTCTTCCAGCAATTACCGGCATCCCTCTGGTATTTGGCGTTCTGCGGAAGGAACTTACTCTAATTCTTCTCTCAGAACTTGCAGGAACAACTGATTTCAGCAGGATTCTCAGCCCATTACAGATGGTAGTCTTCTCTATAGTTACTATGCTCTACATCCCATGCGTGGCCACATTCGCTGCCCTTTTACGTGAGTTTGGGTATAAGAAAGCCGTGGGAGTAGTCATTCTTGACGTTCTGCTGGCTCTATTGGTTGGAGGTATAGCTTATCGACTATTAGCGCTCTTTCTCTAGGGCAGGAAGATCCCATACTATCGGAGCCGTACCCAATAGCTGGAAAAGTTTGGGAGAGAACGTTTCTCGACTGATGGTGTCTAGTCAATAGCGACTATTATACCTATAACACCATACAAAGAAACATGATTCTACCAAAAATTGGACTACTCACGGTGGGTGGTTCACCTGCGGTTGCTACAAGAGGTGTCTCAGCGAGGGAATACTGGGGTGAAGACGTACGCGACTAGGCAATTTCAAGGCTTGAGCGTCTGGGCATTGAAGTGATACATGTCCCTGATGTCGTCTTCTGTATCATAGAAATGACGGAGGTAGCTCATCTTCTTAGGTCTGCTGACGTAGACCTTGTAGTCATCTACTTCACAAGTATCGATGAGGAGGCTCTCGTCCCCCTATCTAGCGGCTGAGCTGCAAGGATACCCTATTCTTCTATGGTCAAACTTGACAAGTACAGAAGAGTTCCCTCGAGTTGGAATCATGGGCGTGATACACGCAGCAAGCAACCTAAAGGCTATGAGTAGAAAATTCTTCTACCTCCTTGGGAACCCGGATGATTGCAAGGCTACAACAAAGATTCTCTCTTGGGCTCGAGGCGCGGCTGTTGCAAAGAGGTTGCGAAGAGATGTTGTGGGCTCCTTGAGTGGACTCTCGCCAGGTCAGCTGGACCCTGCTTATGATGAAACTCAGATGAGGCGTGTAGTTGCAGATGTGGATGGATTGGACATGGTTGAACTGGTAAACTTCTATGAGCAAGTAGAGAATGAGGAAGCAGAATGTGTGGCAAAGACCGTCTTGGAGAAAGTTTGACGGTGCGAAGCAAACTGGAAAGACCTTGTAGCCTCCGCTAAGACGTATCTTGCATTAAGACAGTTCATGAGGAAATACAATCTGAAGGCGCTAGCTGGAAACAGTCGGCCGGGACTGATGATGCGGGGAATACACGTCCACTTAGCCGCTTCCCTTCTCTCAGAGGAGGGAATTCCAGCGCAGATTCATGAGCATGATGTACCCGCAGAGATAACGGGGCTTCCAGCGTACACAGGTGAATTCAACTACATAGAGGATCTCCCTGGAAACGTATTCAAGCTTGGACATACAGGATTCTCCGCCTTCTCACTTGCAGAGAGTCCTAAGGATATCCCTCTGGCAAAATTCGACATGTATAGGGTAATAACTGGGAGAGAGTGGGGTGGAGGTCAATTTCCATGTTAGACCCAGTAGGGTAACCTTAGCGAAACTCGGCGGACGAGCCGTAGAGGGGAGGTTGAGGATGTTCATTGCAGGTGGAGAAGTGGTGGAGCCTTCAGAAGATATGAAGAAGCGCAGCAGTGGATGCTATACATGTGTAAGGCCGGACGCTCCAATTCGTCGGTTCCTACATGCACTAGTATCGGAGGGAATCGAGCACCACATCCTGCTTGTGTATGCGGATGTTAGAGCAGAGCTGGAGGCTTTCTGCGACATCTTGGATATTCAGAAGATAACTGTATAAGCGGTCTGAGGACTGAGCCATACCTTCAATGGGATTCATGATATTGAGTCCGCTTCCTAAGCGTTGTTATATTCACTATTCTATACCAAGAAGCTTTGCGGGGTTTGATTTCGTCATCATGTCGATGTCTGACTGGCTGAGCCCCCTCTGTATAAGAGAGACTATGAACATTCTTAGACCGTCAACAGGGGTTGGGTTATAGACCTGACCGAAGTCGGTTGATAGAATTATGTGTTCAGGTCCTATCGCTCGTACAGCGTCCACATACTGATCGATCCTTATATGTTCGAGGCTCAGGGGCATGGTATTTTCAAAGCAGTATTCTAGGTATGCTCCTCTAGAGACGATTTCCCGCTGAACCTGAATATTCATGAGTATACCCGATAGGCGGCTCTCTGGGTGGGTGATAAGTACCTTCCTTAGACCAAGACGATGAGTCTCCTCGAGGAGGATTTGCTTCTCCTCGAGACTAGTATGAGCTGTTGCAAGAACAAGGTCGTTCTCTGCCACTACATTTAAGACCTCCTCCATCTCAGGGATCAATTCTCCCTCTTGTGTTATGGTTAACCCTGGTCTGCCAAAGGATCTTCTACGCTCAACCGACTTAGGCGTCAAATCATTAGCAGCATCCTTGGTAGGCAACCAGACGACTTTACCCAGCCCCCCGCCAAACTTGACAGCGCTCTTAACAGCTGTAGGATTGATCCCTCCCACAGGATAGTTTAGGACTACCCCGCCGAAGACATGTATTCCAGGTACTTTTCTACTTACTAGGTACGCTCTAGCAGAGCTGATCATGTCGTGGCTCTTTAACACAATGCCTTTCATCTCTGCTTCTCTAGCCATCTCCGCAGCTTCAAAGTCATCTATAAGCCGAGTTCCACCAGAAGGACCACTTATTCCCGACCATGTGTCTGGGCCGCTGTGAATATGGAAGTCAATGGTATCCTTCAGAGCCTTCCTTGTGACTTCCAGGTAAGACATGGTTACCAATTTGTTTAGGTTCTATTTCAATCTTGAAGGAAGCGAAGGCAGAGATTGTTACATACCTATCCTGTAGCGCCATGTTGCTGCAAGAACTCAATAGCAGGAATATTTTAGTTATTTCTATACGAACCTGATTTATATATGGTTGAAAAATCCCGTTTTACGGAGTGAATATATGTGAAGATAACCACTATCGAAACAATCAACTTCAGAACATATGACACTATCCAATATTCGCGATGGGGGTACCAATACAACTTTCTTGGACCCAGATACCAGACAACCTCATGTCTTACAAAGATCGAGACGGACGAGGGTGTTGAGGGCGTCTGCCTCGGCGGGGATAAGGCCGTTACAGACCGTTGGATAGCGCCTTTACTCATTGGGGAGGATCCGCTTGACAGGGAGAGATTGTGGCAATGGATGTACTCCTTAACAAGGTGGCGTGTTAGCGAGAGATTGATCGGCGTAATCGACATGGCTTTATGGGATCTCGCAGGAAAGTACTTCAAAGTTCCAATAAATAAGTTACTAGGAGGATTCAGAGACAGGGTTAAGGCCTACGCTAGCTCTGTGCCAAACATGGGAACACCCGAGCAATATGCTGACCATGCTGAGAAGTGTATGAAACAGGGCTACAAAGCATATAAAATACATGCATACATCTTCTACGACCCTGTAAAGAACCGTCCATGTCCGGACACAGAAACCTTCCCAAAACATGATGTTGAGGTCTGTAGAGCAGTGAGGGAGAGGATTGGCGAAGAGATGGTTCTAATGTATGACCCATGGACCGTAGGTGCAGGAGGCGGTTATACCTTAGAGGAAGCCATATGGGTGGGGAGAGAGCTTGAGAAGCTGAACTTCTACTGGTTTGAACAGCCCCTCCTAGAGGATAGAATAGAGCCCTATGTCAGGCTTTGCCAAGAGCTCAAGATACCTATTTTGGCACCCGAGATGAGTCTGGGTAGCTTCTACACAAGGGCGGAGTGGCTTACTAGGCACGCTGCAGACATGCTCAGGATGGAGGTCTATATGGGTGGGATCACCGCTGTAAAGAAATGTATGGATCTCTGCGAAGCCTTTGGAGTAAAATGTGAACTCCATGGCGGAGGATTCGGGCATCTTCAAATACTTGGTGCGACAAGTCCAAAACTGAGCGAATG
>JAWBNY010000121.1:0-4098 GCA_038826985.1 Bathyarchaeia archaeon
GATCCATTAAACAATCGCCAACAAAAGAGGTGCCTGTTATGATGTTTATAAAACATCCAAAAAATAATTTCGAATAAATATTGGATTTGATTTAGTAGACATATTCGATAACGTGTCTAGGCACTTAAATCTTAGCAAAATAGGCGTAAACGAAGGAATTCCTCAATAAATTATCAATATTTTTCATGAATAAGTTTAAGATGTTAATGTTCATTACGTTAACTATTCCCAAAAAAAGCTTGTTACTTACAAGAAGCCAGACATGACAAACATTGAAGAAGCTCTACACGAATCTTGGTCTGAAGGAAAGAAGCTGTGGAAGATGTGAAGTGATTTGAGGCTTCCCATCGACCTCTCTAAACACCAAGGCGGTTAATTCAGAAATGGTAACGGAACATTGCTTTCCATCAGCACGAATTCTAAGAGAGATGTTGCCCTCTTTCACCTCATTATCGCCGATTACACCAATGAATGGTATCCACATCATCTCAGCCTCTCTAATCTTGCTGCTGAGAGTCATATTTCGGTCGTCAATATCCACCCTAATCTTAACTTGAGACAATGCGGCAGCAACACTTTTTGCATATTCTAAGTGTCCTATAGAAATAGGGATTAACCTGACCTGTGTAGGGCAAACCCATGTAGGAAGCATTGGATGTTTCATTTTTAAAGCTGTATCGAAAAGCATGTAAATATATCTTTCAATCGTACCTATGATAGCGCTGTGTAGAATTACGGGAAAATTCTCCTTTCCTTCATGATCAATATACTTAATTCCGAAACGCTTCGCGTTTCCAACATCAATCTGGACAGTTCCGACTTCCCTGGGACGATTCATAATATCTATGATGTGGTACTCAATATTGAGTACCCAATAGTAGTTAATATCTGAAGGATATATACAAAGGAGAACTGGCTTGCCTTCAAACATAGCCAGTTTTATCAACCACTCCTTGTGTTCGTCTAGAAATTGTCGCGAAGCTAGGTTGTATAGACTGTAGTACTCTCGACCCAAACTTCGAGCCTCATAGTAGATACGTTCATGAAGCTTGAGAAGCCATTCTTTAGCCTCTTCAAGGTCGCGACAAAAGATGTGAAGGTCAGGCATATTCATTCTTCGAACCCTGAACGAAAGTAGTAATTCACCTGATTGTTCAAGTCGATAGCTATCCGCTATCTCAAATGCACCGAATGGTAGGTTGCGATAGCTTGTCAACCAGTTTCTAATAATGGCAAATTGTTGGTGACATGCAGCATATCTCATTAT
Source organism: Bathyarchaeia archaeon (assembly GCA_038826985.1). Taxonomy (GTDB): domain Archaea; phylum Thermoproteota; class Bathyarchaeia; order RBG-16-48-13; genus JAWBNY01. Next base: position 1,268 of record JAWBNY010000121.1, read on the forward strand.
AAAAGTCCTATTGTCCACGGTTAACTGGTATAGTCTATCACCAAAAAGCTCAGCATGCTCCTTTACAGGGGGTAGATCAAGATTGAACATATTACTTCCCCTGACATGATATATTGGGAGGGGGAGACTGTTCGCAACCTCCTTCGCGTATGCTGCGACCGATTCATAGATAGCGGTGCCTTCTGGACTATAGTGCATATGACCGAGATCTGACATTGTTTCCCAGTCTATTCCGAATTTTTTCATATGTCTAATATACTCTGGTTCTCTCCCAAATGTCGACTCTATTCCAAGAGCCTCTTTCTCAACCAAGCACCGGAAGCCATCCTCATTTGATCCATATGAGTATTCTTCGGGTCTGTAGATTTTTCCATCGGGAGTCAATATCAAGTACTCCTTCTTACCTGCCGGCTTCTTAACCTCCAATTTGACAGATTCTTCAACAGAATAGTAACGAGACTGCTCAGCCAACGGATGCCCCTTTATGGAAAGAGTAAAACGTTTGTTCCAGCCGAAGACACTCCTTGTTGTCTCTATTCCAAGCTCCTTCGCATAGTTCTCCATCTCTAGGAGTATTCTAAATGCCTCTGTTGGCGATGCTAGGTCTCTGCTTAGATGAGCATATGGATATAGAAGGATTCTGTTTGACCCAACACGGTTAAGATATAACTTGGTGTCTTCAATTGCCTTCCTAGCAACTTTCACATCATCTCCTTTCTCCACGGAGACGAATAGGACAACAACTTCGTCTATTCGAATCTTCCTTTTTTCAGTCTCTTCTGCAGATGGGATCTCTTTTGCTACCGGTTCATATTCTATGAAGTCGCAATGAAGTTGCAGTATTCTCATTCTAAAGCTTCCTTGAAGGTTCTATTCACTCCACCGCCATTTCTCGATGCGTCGCTCTTCACGGTTTTTCCTCTTGAATTCCTTGTAGTGTCCTTTGCACAAATAGACGTGACGAGCCTTTTCTATTCCAAGTCCCGACCTTTCAGCTTTCACTCCTGATATACATCGAAAGGCGGTTTCCTTGCATCCAGGAACGCTGCAGAGGATGCCTTTATCAATCTTGCCCATATTCTATCAGGTCTCTTACTTCTGCAGGCCAGTTTAATTTGCATGTGCCCAGCATGGTCTTATGTCAATTGAAACTGAACTATCAGGATATCTTCTCAAATAAAAGAATTATCTAGATCAGGTACCCTTCAAAGACTTGCCGCCCAATAATAACGAGATAAGAATAGTAACTTCTCCTACCTATATTTATTCATATGAATGAGCCCTCATCAAGTGTAACATGTATCAGCTCGAAAGTAGGAACCTACACACTCATAGTAGAAGTTGCTTTTCCTATGACTCTGCGGGTTGGTTCGTTAGGGACGTTTGTATTTGAAAAAGGACTGTATACATATACGGGCTCGGCGCTCGGAAGAACTCAAAACCTCCAAACCAGATTAAGGAGGCATTTGTTGAGGTCAAAACCGAAGAGATGGCACATAGACTACCTTTTGGAGGGGGGGAGAGTGCAACACGTTGTTGTTGTTGAAAACAATAGTCATTTGGAGTGTATAGTTAACAAGGCTATCCGAAGCAAAGCAAAAGGTGTGGTTGCAGTAAGGGGATTTGGAGCATCAGACTGTCGTATGGGCTGTGTTACCCATCTCAACTATCACCCATTCCACGATGTGAGGTCGCTCTCAAAAAAAGTTCTTAATGTTTACTCAACAATCGCTAAGAACCCAAGATGCTACAGTTTCAACTCTACATCTGGTTTGTAGTATCAGCTAACCATTACAATTTATTGTAGATTTTTTCATCCACCAAACATGATTGGTGCAAGAATAATTCGCTCAAGATCTTTGTTGAATATAAAAATCTGCGTCTTCTTATTAGACTCAACACTGAATGCCAGCCAGCCCTCAAGAACATACTTGTTAAAGGTCTCAGCGGCAAATTTCACCTCTTCGGGGTTATCCCTATGCCAGACGACCCTTGTTTCTCCCTCGATGGCTTCAGCTGCACTTAGTCTGGCTTTTGAACCAAGTATGATCATCTCACCCATGTTTGAGGCCTTCTTGATAACAGGCGTTCTTAAGTCATCTAGTATTGAAGGAGAAAAAAGGGGGCATGACTACCATATATCTTTGATTATACTACTTAGCCCATACCTGCGAAGCGTCTCAGGAAGTGGTTTACTTGTTCTTACATCCCACCCCATCAATGTGTAGTAATTCTCCAACATCTTCTCCCAGTGTTCGCGAATTCCGATCCCTCTTAATGGCCCGTCTGTTGGAATTGACCCATAGCGTTCAGATGGGTAATCCATCTCCTTCGTTATTCCAGCCCTAAGATTGTAAACCTTCATCAAGTTGACTGCTCTTAGACCTATATCTTTGCATTGCTCAGGAGTTAAGCTCCAACCAGTTACTGCGTTAACCGCTTCTGCATCCAACATTAAGTTCATGCCTGTGTTGAAACGACATACACCTAGAGAGTCGTCAAACTCCATTATACCTTTAGTCAAAGCTACAGCACTTGAAGTAGCCATCGGATCCCCTGCCCTAGCTGCTTCTCCCTCAAGAAGTGTATGTGTCTCAATGGTTCCCGTGTTTGAAACAGCAGTATCAAACATTTCACCCCATAGAGTTCTATGGTCATGTCCTCTTGGACTGTTTCCTTTTCGCGTATATATAGCAGCTTTTGCTGCTTCAATTCCTAGTTTCTGAGCTGCACGCATGACGCCTTCAGCCAGAATGTTCCCAAACCCCACCCGATGTGCAATCATATACATCACTTGTCTAACTGCTTCAACGTTACCCCACCTCATCTCT
>JAWBNY010000122.1:0-4095 GCA_038826985.1 Bathyarchaeia archaeon
CTTTAGTTTCCAAGGAACCAATGGAGGTTGAAAAAGTTGGTAGAAGATGAGCGATCTTTCGCGACATCTTGCTTATCCCACAGGGGGCAGAAACATCAACAAACGTGTTAGGAAGATAGATTTTTAGGAGCCTTGAAAGGGCAGTCGCAGAACCAAGCGCATCTGGGTCAGCGTTGTGGTGACATAAGATGAGTATGCTGTTGCAACTGAACAAAACCTTTAGCAGAGCTTGGAAACTCACCGTCCTATTCCAACCTGAATCTAGGGATCATTTCAAGTTTTATACAGACTTAAGCCTGGCTTGAATGGATTGCTGCAGTTCTCGAATCCGTTCATCAGCACGACTCTGCTGTCTCTGCAGTATAGAAACTCTTGTTGTACATAGTGCTTTTCGTTCCTGGAGGTCGGCTACAACCTCAGCCTTAGATGTCTTGACAAGAATGGAGCCAATAGATTTATAGACAGTGGAGTCGTCTGGCAACTTTTCTAATTCACCGAGAGCACGGTCGATCTCGGCACTCTCGAGTTCAAGTTGCTGTCTTTGAGCTACAACAGCCTGAAGTGTCTGTTGAAGCTGCTGTAGCCTCTGAAGCTGTTCCTGAAGTTGAGGTGGAATAGCGTCGTCTTCACCCAATCTTATACCCCTACAAACAAGTCTCGTGAAGATTGCTGGTATATTTATGTATTCAGGTCTACAATATACATATCATCTAGCAGCTTTGTTATCTGACCAACTGCACTAGCAAGACGCAGATATGTATTCACAGATGCACGAAGCGAAGGAATCGATTCCCCTTTAAGAATAAGGACAAGCACATCCTCAAAGCGCTTAAGCCTAGCTCCAGTTTTTCTCTTCATGTCAACAATGTCTGGGATCAACGCCTTAACTAAGACAACAGCATCCTTCTCGGATAGACAAGAAATTTCAACACGAGCTATATGACCACTACTCAAGCTTCTTCACCTAACTCAGACCAAACAAGGTTTCGAATAACAAGTCTTGGCCCTATCTCTCTACAGTCAGGGGATCTCTTGAAGGTAATCAACGCTGTATGCCCAGAAATGTCTTCAAGAACCATGTAGATTCCTTCCACACACACTTCAGGGGGCCTCCGCGGTATTTCCAGAAACTGTTCAAGTGCCTCCGCAAGGCGAATTACTTCTAAGTTTGCGCTATCTAACACTAAGCTTCTAGCAGCGCCATCTGCCGCTTTGCCACCTAGTTCCCGCTGACAAATTGCAGAGTGAAGATATATAATGGGGAATCTTCTGCGGACTACCGGGACGAGGTCATATAGCTCCATCTTTCCAGGATTGCCTTTCCACCTGTTAAGAAGTAATAGCTTATCATGCCCCAGTAGTAAGGCCTCCTCTATAAGCTTACGTAGACTATGCTTGCCTCGATTGACATAGACAGTGTTTCCAAGAACCCTTCGCAGATCTCTGCAAACCTTACGTATCTGTCTCGTAGGCCTGCGGGAGGTAGAGATTAACAAATCAACCACATACTTAAACATGCATTTTCATAAACAATTCTCACCGGAGGATTATTATCGAAGATTGGTAAGTATTACTTTACATAAGGGTATGGGGTATTCGTCCTGGGAAGAGTAGATAACCCACATTTCTCTACGGCGACCAGACGTATACTATTGTTTCTCTGGCTGTTCAGTCTCTGCATAATTATTGTAACTGTTGTCTATGGCGTTACCATGTCGTTTATTCATGGCGTAGAAGTTGTGGGTCAAACTTTTGTTGACGTTGAGTTTCCACCCATTCATGTCTTTCCATTCTTCTATATGAAACCGATCTCCTGGTTATTTGCGGCTATAATATGCATTTCTTATTGTTCGTTGGAGCTGAAAAAGGATGCTATCAGGAAGCGTTCCCAATTTGCCAAAAGTATGGCGAAGATTGTTGTCTTCATGATTGGTACCCTAGCAAGCTATGAAGTCCTCTTCAACTTCACACTCTGGAGCGGCCTTATAGCAGCAGACGCTACTCTTGGACGACTAAATCCTGATCTTATGGTCAACCCTTTCCCCAATCCAAAGATACCGTGGAACATCGTCTTCGCTACAAAGATATACTTGGCCACAACTATTGTTAGTTTTTATAGCTTCATTTTCCTGAGCAGACTTGACTCTGAAAAACTCTAACTAACTCCTGTGACTTTTGCATGGACTTCACATTTATATTGACGGAGAAATTAGATGCAGCCTCCAAGATTGCTTACGCGTTGGATGACAGCGGCTCGCCGAGGCGGCTGTCAAAAGAAGGTGTACCATATTTCGAGGCCTCAAACCAAGGAAGAGTGCTTCGAATAGTTCCTACGAATGGGCACCTATACACTATTGCTGCGAAGAGGAAGAGCGATTATCCAATATTCGAGTTGGGGTGGACTCCTAACTATAAGACAAAAAGAAATCTTTCCCGCAGTAGGAAGTGGATAAAAACAATAGCAGCTCTCTCTAGTGGCGCCTCTGAATATGTGTCTGCCACAGATTGCGATATCGAGGGTGAGCTAATAGGATACACGGTTCTTCGGTTCGCCTGCAGAGGACATGACCGTGACGCAAGCCGGATGGTTTTCTCCACATTGACAACAAAAGAGCTGAGGGAAGCATTCTTAAACCGTCAACCACATCTTGACTACCGAAGAATCGACGCAGGTGAAGTGAGACATATATTAGATTTCCTTTGGGGCATAAACGTTTCTCGAGCTCTCACATATGCGTTGAGGAACTCAGACTACGCTGGGGTTAATCTAAGCGCTGGACGTGTTCAAGGCCCTACATTAGGCTTCGTTGTGAAAAAAGACAGTCTTATTGAAGGCTTTACACCAAGCCGATATTGGATCGTATACGCAACTATAGAGTGCGATGGAAGGCTATACAGAGCCGAGCATTGTCAAACTCGCTTTAACTCTCATTCAGAGGCCCAACAAGTTGTGGCTAGGCTCAACGTATCGAATGCTTTTGTGAACACTGTGACTACTAAAACTCTCCAACGAAGCCCACCTCCCCCATTTAATCTAGGGTCGCTTCAATCCGAAGCCTATAGATTCTTTGGCTATTCCCCTAGCAAAACCTTGCAGATCGCAGAGAGCCTATATCTTGACGCTCTAATATCCTATCCACGAACGGAAAGTGAAAGGATCCCCATAACAATAGACTATAAGAAAATTCTCTCCTCGCTTGTCACGCTTAAGACATATTCTCCACTCATACAACCAATATTAGAGCAAGGCTCTTTCAATCCTACACAAGGTAAAGATGAAGACCCCACACATCCTGCAATATATCCAACAGGCATTATACCAAAAAAGGAGTTAAATCAACACAAAGCAAGAATCTATGACCTCATAGTTAGGCGGTTCATTTCTGCTTTTTGCCAGCCAGCAATCTTACAGAGCACACATATATCTCTGGAAATAAACGGTGAAACGTTCTACTTGGATGGGAGAAATCTACTCTCAAATGGCTGGCTAAGTTTGTACCAACCTTACATCAAGGAGAAGGAATCAGCTGCGTTTAATCTGAAAGAAGGGCAGAACATTCCTGTAAGAAATATCTTTTTGATTGAAAAGCAGACAGAGCCACCTAAGCGTTACAACACTATAAGCCTCTTACAAAAGATGAAGAATGAGAAAATCGGCACAGAAACCACAAGGGCAACTATTATCGACATACTATTTGAACGAAGATATGTAAAAGGAGAAAGAATTGAATCCACTTCCTTGGGAAGAGGAATATATGAAGCATTACAAAGTTACTGTCCCGACCTTGTCTCAGTCGATCTAACGCGACAGTTAGAAAAGGATATAATGTCGATTCAGAAAGGAGCCATAACCAAGGAGCAGGTCATTGAAGAAGCAACTAAGATTTTGAAGGAGATTTTTGAGAACTTTAAGAAGAACGAGAAGGCTATATCACTAATGCTATTACATGCTGTCGAGAAGGAAAACATAAAGAGAAGGATAATTGGAATATGCCCTATCTGCAATAAGGGTAGTTTACTTATTGTACGGAACAGAAAGACTGGGAAAGTCTTTGCAGGATGTTCTCGTTTCAGCGAGGGCTTATGTAACGCAGC
>JAWBNY010000123.1:0-4080 GCA_038826985.1 Bathyarchaeia archaeon
TTGAGTTTGAGGGGCCACGGATCGCGGTCTACACAAGGCATCCGGAGACACTTATAGAGCAGAACCAAATAGTTACCGACATCGTCAACATTCTCAGAAAGAGGGTAGTTATCCGCTCAGACCCCTCTGTTTTAACAACTGAACGTGAGGCAGAGCGGCTAATCAGGAGCTTAGTGCCTTCTGAAGCCGAAGTCACAAATCTGGCATTTGACCCAACCGTAGGCGAAGTTGTCATTGAGGCAAAGAAGCCTGGACTTGTCATCGGGAAGGATGGGACATGTCTGCAGGAGATTGTGAAGGCAACGAAGTGGCGTCCAAGAGTTCTGAGAACCCCGCCTATTCCATCAAAGACCATATCGAACATTCGTCACTATCTTCACTCTGAAAGCAAGGAACGGGAACGTATCCTAAGAAGCGTAGGCGAAAGGATCTTTCGCACCCAGTCTCTCCCTCTTTCAAGTGTTACATTGACCGCACTAGGCGGTTTCCAAGAGGTTGGGCGTTCAGCGCTTCTCATCCAGACGAAGGAGAGTCGAGTTCTGCTTGACTGCGGAGTAAATCCAGGCTCTAGTAGTCCAGTCAACTCGTTTCCAAGGTTCAGTATTGATGGATTTGACCTAGAGCTTCTTGACGCGGTTGTAATCACCCACGCACACCTTGACCACTGTGGCTTTCTGCCTTTTCTATTCAAGTATGGTTATGATGGCCCTGTTTATTGCTCCGAACCAACAGCTAGCTTGATGACTCTGCTGCAGCTTGACTACTTAGATGTGGCTCAGTCTCAGGGTTTAACCTTACCCTACGACCAAAAGGATGTTCGGGAAACCGTGATTCATACAATCCCTATCAAGGAGGGGACGGTCACCGACATCTCTCCCGATATTCATTTGACGATTCACAATGCTGGACACATATTAGGCTCAGTCATCGTTCATCTTCACATTGGAGAAGGAATCCACAACATTGTTTATTCAGGAGACTTCAAATATGGGCGTACAATGTTGCTTGAACCAGCAGTCGCGAGTTTCCCACGTGTTGAGACACTTATTGTTGAGAGTACATATGGTGCCTCTAACGATGTCATGCCTTCACGTTCAGAAGCGGAGAATAGGCTTGTATCGATAGCAAATGCTTCTCTTGAAAAGGGTGGTAAGGTTCTGATTCCAGTTCCAGCTGTTGGACGAGCGCAGGAGATCATGCTTGTTCTCGACAGTTATATGAAACAGAAGGTTCTGAAAGAGGTTCCTGTCTTCGTTGAGGGGATGGTCAATGAGGCAACCGCTATTCATACTGCTTATCCGGAGTACCTTGCAAAAGAGGTCCGTGACCTGATCTTTCATCAAGGAATCAACCCTTTTCAGTCAGAGTATTTTGTCAACGTCAAGGATACGAGTGCTCGGGAGGAAGCTATTAGGGGTGGCCCATGTATCGTTCTGGCCACCTCCGGGATGCTTGAAGGTGGCCCCTCTATATGGTATTTCAAGGAGATGGCAAGCGACGACAGGAATGTAATGGTCTTTGTAAGCTATCAGATTGAGGGCACACTTGGACGTCGACTCCAGAGGGGTCTCGCTGAGGCTCCAGTAATGGTTGATGGCCGTGTACAGTTCCTAAAGGTGGAGATGAAGGTGGACAGTGTGGAGGGTTTCTCCGGCCACTCAGACCGAAATCAAATATTGGGTTATCTACGCCATATTTCACCTAGGCCGGAGAGAGTATTGGTGAACCATGGTGAGAGGTCGAAGTGTTTGAGTATGGCTAACGCTATTCACAGGTTGTTTGGGGTTGATTGCCAGGCCCCTCAGGTTCTTGAGACCTTGCGACTTAGGTAGTTAACTATAGATTAGATGAGGCTCTTGTAAGTGTTCCAGGCTTTGTCGCCTATGTAGTGTACGTTTATTGCGACTTTACCGCGTTTTGTAGCCCTCATTGTTTCTGCATCGATTAGGGCTCTTGCAAGGGCTATTTTCTTTCCATATGTCTGCTCTGCTATTGCTGTGATTGTCTGTGCTTTGAAGTCTCCAGATATTTTTACTATTCCTGGTGCCATTAGGTCTGAACCGTTACAGATATGCGGTACAGCTCCTGAGTCAACAATTATTGTTGGTATTACTTCTAACACCTCTGTGTTCACTAATGTTGGAATAACTTCATTTTTATTTTTTAGGTATGCTGGTTTGTTGTTAATTAGGACGAGTTGCGCTCCATCTTCTAATGTGGCAACCTCGATTTTTCTCTTCTCAGGAACCAAACTCTCCGGCAATCCGATTGAGCTTCGGATCTCTTGGATCAGCACTTTGGCCTCTTTGTCCCGTAGATGGTGGCGGTTTGTGAAGACCATCATGATATTTGATACGTTGGGTTCTATTTTGTTTTTGTTGAAGAGTGTTATTCGGTTTGGGTGATAGAGCTAAATCCTTAAATTGCTAATTTGTATGTTAGTGGATGCGTTTGAGAAGGTTGTAGGATGGCTGAGGCAGCAGTTAAGATTCTTGAAGAGAGTTTGGGTAAGGTAGTTCTCGTTCGTCTTAAGGGTGGGCATAGTCTTAGAGGTAGGCTTCAGGGTTTTGACCAACACATGAATCTGGTTCTTGAGGATGCTGAGGACATCTCCGATGCAAACAATACAGTCAGCATCGGTACTGTTGTTGTCCGTGGAGATAATGTGGTTATTCTTTCTCCTCCACCTAGGTGAGTGGTGTGGTTAAGGGGACACCTTCTCGCGGTAAGCACATGTCTACGCAAGTAGTTCTTTGCCGTCGCTGTGGTAGGAGGTCGTTTCATCTATCGAAGCATAGGTGCTCAGCCTGCGGTTTTGGAGAGTCTGCGCGGTTGAGGTCTTATGGTTGGCAAACGAAGCCTTTGAATAGGTCGCGTCGTTTGAGGTAATTTGTGGGCCGGTAGATCAGCCTGGAAGGCTTCGGCTCAGCGTGATCGCCGCCTTGGCATCTTAGTGACAGATTGGCGGAAGTCCGGGGTTCAAATCCCCGCCGGTCCACCATACTTTTTATCCATAAGGGATTTCGACATCAAGGATGTCAGCATCGCCTTTGAAGACGTCATGGGATCCTTTTAGCTGTTCAGCAACTTCATTGACGTAAGCATGATGTCTCCCCAGTTTCATAGTTCTCCAGTTTTCGTATGTGGAGATGAGGAATATGCCATGAGGAGGAAAGGCTGTGCCCACTAGAGGAAATTAAGACGACCCTTAACCCAGTGTAGCCAAGCTGGAATAGCAGAGGAGGAGACGACAAACTGGCAGAGCAGATATTCGGTAGGGTAAGAATAGCTTGGGTTAAAATGAACTGCACCTAAGAAGGGCAGGCATGGGACATCGTTGCTGCACGCAAGTCTCGCCGACTATGTTCCGAAGGGCATTTGCGATAATCGAGGGGTTAGCCCGCTAAGAGGTGAGGAGCAACCCGGATCCGTGGTCATGGCAGTCAAGAAGAGGCTCTACAAAGGCCAATATACTTGGTACATCTACCTCTTCAAGGGCTTCGTATGGATCCCCACAGGCATAGCCCTTCTCACCATGATTACCGAAAGTACTCATATTCCCTACATCCTCTGCGGCCTCGTATCAGGAGTCTGCTCACTGTTGCCTTATGCATCAATAGGCATTACCCCTCCTTAATCTTTGCAGGCATCTCCATCCACTCCCCAGTAAACCTAGAGGAGTTCCTACCCACAATGATCACAGCGATGCTGCTAATAGCCATCTCACTCATAGCGATCTTCCTCCATGCTACCACATCCACAATCAAAGACCTCAGAGTGAGGTAAGAAACTGATAGTTGGACGCAAGGGTTTTGACGTTCAGGGACTAGGCCCAATAGTCTTAGACCTCTCGGAGATAAAGCATGTCTGGATTCTTGGAGCCGCCAAAGCGGTTCAGAGAATGGCAAAGGCCTGGGAGGATGCTTTAGAAGACTTGATAACCGGCGGAGCCTTTACCGCGAAGAAGGGCGAAGGGAAATACCTAAAGAAACTATGATGCCGAACCCAATCCGCTTGTATAGTATATATGTGTAAATAAGACCAAAAAATTTATTTTCATTTTGGGTGTAATGTTGAGTT
>JAWBNY010000124.1:0-4059 GCA_038826985.1 Bathyarchaeia archaeon
AGGGTGATACGTACACTGAGAGAGCGTAAATTGGAAGCGCTAGAAAGACCATGTTCATCGATGCCTGCAATGCAGCGGTCGCAAGATATAGCGTCAACATTGTTGGGCTTCGGTTCATCATGATGCAACCCTAGAGAACGAGGCCTCTGTTAAGCCTTGTTGCCATATCACAAGCATATGTAACTAGTCTAATCAAGTTCCAGGCAGCCGCATGGTATGTAACAGAATACAATTATAGCCTTATGTGTGTGCACGAAGATTCTTGCAAAATAAAAACAAAATGAAGGCCTACCAGTTGGCTATGGATATACCTTCTTGTTACAACATTTTTTCAGCTTCTTCCACAGGAACTGCCACCATCGTCTCGGAGCTAGCTAGGTCACCAAACTGCAGCGCTATCTTCATATGAGTCTTTTCGTCTGGACAATCGGATATCAGTACCGCATCATATCTACCCAGCGTAAAATACATCGAAAGGATCTTTCCTCCAACCATCTCAGAAGCTTTCAGCCCAGTTTTTATCCGCATCATGTCAGCTTTCGATAGCCTATTTCGAAATCTAACGAGAGTTATGAAGAGCATGTTTTCACCTCCAAGGTAAGATATCTAAACAATTGCTATTTAATACTAGCCTATTGTTGACCTGGAATACCTAGAAAGCGCGATTTTCATAGACGAACTAAAATTTTTGGGCATTAGTGTTGTTAAAAAGTGTAGGTTTATCTTGTTATTACTTGTAGGGTTGCCCAAACTTATCTAAACTAGCGACCTCTTGTAGACTTCTCTTTGGCCTTGAAGGCGGGATTTCTGAGCTGATATCCATCCTTGGATAGCCGATGGATACTAGAGCCACGATCTTTAAGTCTTCAGGAATCTCCAGTAGCTTTCTAAGCTCATCCTCTATGAAGCCGCCTATCCAGCAGGTACCTAAGCCCTCAGCGGTGGCTGCAATTACCATGTTCTCGAGCGCTATAGCGACATCGACCATATACCATCTTGGAGAAGCCTTCGCATCGCCGAGTCCTACAATGACGACAGGTGCTTCAGCGACGAATTTGGCGAAAGGTGCCTTCGCGATGACTTTGCGTTTTTCGGCATCGGTGACGACGATGAAGTGCCAAGGCTGCCGGTTCCGCGCCGAAGGCGCAAGCCTTCCCGCCTCAAGTATCCGGTCAAGTGCCTCCTTGGGAACTGGCTTCTCTTCGTATGCTCGAACAGACCTGCGTATTCTAAGGGCTTCATGAACGTCCATTTGTCCATCACCTGAAACATAAAGCATACCTAGCAAAGCTATAAACCAGTCGAGAGAGACAGCGGTCAGAGACTTCTCATAACTCAAGAATATTTGTCTAATGTATCTGTATGCTACCAGAAAAAACCGAGTCTAAGATAACAGTCCTAAACCGAAAAATTCACCACTCAAGTAGTGCCTTGGTCTACAACTCTACCAACGAGAGAGCTGTCGAGCCTTATGCCGTATAGCTAATAGGTAGCGGCTGACGGCGGTACGCTTCTGGAAGCGAGGATTCCTGGTTCCATTTCAGAAAGTTATGTTTGAGGCACAGTGATAGGTTCAATTTGCAATACTACTGGCGGAGGGACCGTGAGTGAAGAAAGTGCCCGTATAGTCACGGGAGAACATTACAGATGACCTTCGGCAATTGGCGTCGACTGCATGGATACTGGGTCATCAAAGGCTCCGACCGGCGTCAGGGTGAAAGGATACCCCGATTTGGAAGCGCTCCAACTCTAGAGAAGGGTCAACTCACACGGCCTCTAAATGACCCGAACGACACTTCCACCTATAGACCATTTCATGTCAGGGGGAAGAATGGAGACGAACAGTTTGAGAAGATCCACCGAACCATCGAATTATTCGGAGAGGCATATATCCCAATTGCGAGACCAGCCTTTGCCACTTCTTCATACGTATGGCTGTGGGCACATCAGGAACCAGCCTACAGGCTAAAGTACAGAGGCAGCTACACCGTGTGTTCAACCTCAGACTAGGGGAGAAAGCCAAGCAAGGACGGTTAGTCAATGCTCAGCCTCTCTGGGGAGTGGTGGCAACGTGTAAAGGTGTACTACAGCAGCATCATGCCGCTTGCACATGGAGTCAAGATTGCTATGCACCCATCCTACGCGCCTCTACCGGATGCGCCGCTCAATGTCCTTGGGCTCCATCGCCTAGTCGACATCCATCCCAGCAGATACAGCAGGCCCATCTATTGTATAGGCACACGATATGAAGAAGGCCGGACACAGCTTGTGTTAGACGAGTTCAACTACTGCGGCCGAAAAGGTAAGATCTTCTTAGTTCACTTCCGAAACGTGGGGGGCATTCTGGCTGCTGCTAGAGCCTTCGAGGAGGTTTGGATTATGGAGCATGAACGTGTTCCGAATGCTTCTCGCACTGGACAGGGTCGTTTACAGAAGTCTAATCCTGACCAAGTGCCTCACTGGGAAGGCGACTTCCCTGACAGGCCTGTTTCTACTCAGTAGGATACATAAAGGCGATGCTGGCAGCTCTGGCTTTGCTACTCTAGTATTCATGCGCTTATTGTATGAATGAAGATGACCGTACGTCGCACTATGCCTTCTTCTTACCCTATAGACAGTAGCCTTTGACTCCATCCACCGATATTGGGTTGCAAAGAAAGACAGCTCTGCACACTTGAATAGAGTGCAGCGGTTTCCAAACAAGTACGACATGAAGTTTCAGTTTGCAAAAAAGGTGGGAAGGATACGTTCACTGCTTGGTTTGTATTGAAAGAGTCGACCCGATGATTGAGTATTCAGTCAGGAAATAGATTCCTGATGAGCTAATTGTGATTGTAACTTCACCTCGGTCATCACTTGTAAAAAGCGGTTTTCCTGTAGTTGGATCCCAACCCTTCTTGTTGTGACATAAGTGGGCTTTGATGGTGCATATCTCTCTATCTATGGACACACTGGTTATCTCCGTCAGATAGAGCTCGAAATAGTCCTTGGTGCCAGGAATTTCCTCATTTACGTTCAGTTCCTGATAGTGTGCATTGAAGAGCGCTACGTAATAGCCGTCATCGTCAGCCCCAATCCTCACATTCCAAGTTCCACATACGATTATTGCACATGTGTAGTCTTGCTTATCATATGCCTCTATCTTACCACTCGCCCTGTAGAAAAAACCGCCGTTCGCCCCCGACACTGAGACTGTTGATAGCATAGAGAGAGCGAGCAATGAAACAACTGCTACAAGACAAATCTTCTTCATGTTTCTTCATACTTCGGTAGTGATCAAGACTCATAAGATTATTGGTATTCTGCAAGCACTTTCAAGCTAATGCAGCCACATGTCGTCTGAAGGGTGCGCACTGAATACAAGGATCGCTATGGATCCGCTATTTCTGCTTAAGGCTGAAGCGGGCTCTGTTTGCAATTGACTTTACATTCAAATCAATAATGAGGGATCGGTACGATGGAGTTTTGGCAGCATGTGGAGATTTTCGGTCTTTGACAATCACTCGCGACCCGTCCGAGGTTATTTTGCAATCTGCAGGCACATTTGCCGATGTCTTCAGCCACAGGGTCTTAAAGGTCAACTCTTCCATCGGCCTTAACGACCAGTTTATAGCTTTGCCACCTGTGCCTTATATTTCGGATGATACATGAAGGGCCGCACGTAGGGGAATTTCGAGAGGCTGATGCCTCCATACAGCCAAATAAATCACACCGCAAAATGTGGCAACAGAACTTCAGAAGATTCATTTCATTTCCCTCAAATTGGGAAATAGAACCCAGATCAGCTCATGAAGCAATACAAGGGCCATCAAGAGAGAGGCCTTGGAGAGGTTGAAGCACCTCATCTTTCGATGTACACGAGCAAGCCAGCAGGAACGAGAAGCTTGGGAAGCCGCCTTAAACCCAAGAGAAGAACTCAGCTATGCTGTCCCGAATAGTTCTATGCCTCAATTTCGACGTAATCCCCATGCTTTCTCTACGTAATTACACGTCAAAATCAGGCTATTTAACGTCGCATTCAGCCGAATCGACTCCATTCACACCGTTTTCGTATTCACC
>JAWBNY010000125.1:0-4027 GCA_038826985.1 Bathyarchaeia archaeon
TGTCTACATATTTCTTCTCGGGGGGCCTCTACAAGAGGAATTTGGTTGGAGGGGCTACGCACTCCCCCGCCTCCAAGTACGGCACTCAGCGGTTGTTTCCAGCCTTATCCTAGGTGTGGTCTGGGCCGTCTGGCATCTACCATTGAACTTCATTTACTGGGTAGGTCCCCAGTATGCAGTCGGATTGTCGATGTTCTTGAGCACTGTCATCCTATTTGTGTTCTTATCCATAATATTTACTTGGCTCTACAACAACACTGGAGGAAGCATATTTGCCGCGATGATACTTCACACGATGCTCAACCTTTCAACCTACGTTGTCTTCCCTGTGTTTGAAACAGAAACCGGCCCGACCTACTACTTCTTCTCAACAATCACTGCTGCCATCATCATTCTAGCGATATTCAGGTCAGATAGAATGGTTCGAGAGAAAAAGTCACGTGATAAATCAAGATAACCATCTTTGATAGGCTCTGCGGTTATTCCCTAAATCTTATAGTCAAAGGCGGACGCAGACTCCTCTCCTCTCCAGAAATTCCTTAATGACGCAGATAGGATACTCGTTGTAATGGAAGACAGATGCTGCCAATGCAGCGTCTGCTTTTCCAATTGTGAACGCATCCAGAAAATGTTCTGGTTTACCAGCACCTCCACTCGCTATAACTGGAATGTTAACTCTCTCAGAGACGGCCTTAGTCAGCTCCAAGTCATATCCGTCCTCGGTTCCATCTCTGTCCATAGATGTGAGCAGAAGTTCACCTGCACCGAGACCCTCAACTTTCGCTGCCCACTCAACGGCGTCTAACCCAGTAGGCTTACGTCCGCCGTATGTATACACCTCGAACCAGCATGGGCCATCCGCTGAGTCGACTACTAATCGGTCAGACGCTCTTTCATATCGTCTCTTTGCATCTATTGCAACAACCACACATTGTCTACCAAAGATACTTGCAAGATCCGAAACTAATGATGGGTTCTCAACAGCAGCTGTGTTGATCGTCACCTTATCTGCTCCGCTACAAAGAACCATCCTCGCGTCTTGAATACCACGTATACCCCCACCCACCGTGAATGGTATGTTTATTTCTGCAGCAACTTTCTCAACTGTATCCTTCAGTATTCTCCGTTTCTCGAAAGAGGCTGTTATATCAAGGAAAACAAGCTCGTCGGCTCCTCCGTCAGAATATTCCTTCGCCAGCTCTGCTGGGTCGCCTGCATCCTTTAAGTCGAGGAAACGAGTTCCCTTAACAACCCGCCCGTGGTCAACATCTAAGCAAGGTATGATACGCTTTGCAAGAGGCATCAAACCTCAACCTCGCAAGCAACCTTCAAGGCTTCCTTCAACGTGAATACGCCTTCATACAAGGCTTTCCCGATTACGACGCCATATACTCCTATCTGCTTGAGTAGTGTCAGATCCATTAGGCTACCTACGCCGCCAGCTGCAATTATACGTATATCTTCATATTTGCATGCTTGGCTTAGAACATCAGCGTCCACACCTTGGAGGGTCCCATCTCTGCTAACTGAGGTCAGCAGGAAAGTCTTAACATTGAGCCTTGAAAACAATTTCAAAGCCGCATCTACACTTAGATCCGTCGAGGATTTCCAGCCCTCAACCATCACTTTTCCACCCTTATGGTCTATTGCTACAATAACACAGTCGCCAAACCTATCCCTAAGACGAGTTACGATATCAGGGCTTCTAAAGGCCAAAGTCCCAAGCATGATATAGCGCACTCCTATGTTAAGCATCTTCTCCGCAACCTCTAGACTTCTTATCCCACCTCCAACATGAACCGGCACTGTAACTTTTCGAACTATCTCACCGATTGTTCTGAAGTTGTTTCCCCTGCCTAGGGCTGCATCAAGGTCGACGATGTGTATAGCATGGGCACCCTCATCCTCCCACTTCTTGGCGACTGCGACAGGTTCCCCCAGATGACCATAGTTTTTCACAGCATCAGGGTTACCCTGAAAAAGCCTAACGACTCTACCTCCCATCAAGTCCACTGCTGGAAATATCTTCACAAGATTCACCTTTTCACAAACCTATACAGGTTCTCGAGGAACCTCATTCCCTGCCTACCTGATTTTTCAGGGTGGAACTGGGTGCCATAGATGTTCCACTTAGCAACGACCGATGGAAAAGCCACACCATAGACGGTTTCAGCACATATGAGTCCTTCCTCTGCTGGGACTGGATAGTATGAATGGGCAAAATAGAAGTATGATTCATTATCTATATCCTCAAACAGTGGAATTGACCTCACTATCCGAATAGTGTTCCACCCCATATGGGGAACCTTAACAGAATTAGGTAGACGAACATTTTCTCCACCCAGCAGCGCTAACCCTTCTCCTTCGCCTTCCTCACTACTCTGAAAAAGCAGCTGCATACCTAGACATATTCCTACTAGGAGAACCCCTCCTTCCACTAACTCAACAAGAGTCATCTTAATAGGGGCTAGGTTCCTGGAGGCTGTTGAAAAGTCTCCAACACCGGGTAGAACCACAACCTCAGCCTCTCCAAGGCGGCGCTTAGGAGCCCACGCCAGAGGTGTGAAGCCGACTTTACCTAAAGCACATTTTATGCTGTAAATGTTCCCCACACCATAGTCGATTACGGCAGCTTTAGGGAACTAGACCACCTCCTAAGCCTGACACTCCTGCTGTTCAAGGATCCAAGGCACCTGTATCTAGGTACAAGCGTCTTAAAGCAGACTAAGCGCATATATATTATTCGAGAAACCAACGAAAAAATTTCTTTACCCATCCAATTTATCGTACCCCTTCTCCCTCAACAGAGAGACAGATACAACGTCCTATAAAAAATAAGTAAAAACAAAGAAGCCAGACACTGAAGAAGCTCGAGTTCAGTAAAAGCTTTCAGTTAAAAAAAATGGGAGAATTGTTTAGGACTGCCTTCTTCTCCTATGTATGAGTTCGTAGACCGCTGTCACAATTGCGGCCAATAGCAGCGGCGGTATCCATGTAGCGTCAACAGGCATTAAGAACCCGCCAACTAGGCTCGGTAAAACAACCTCATGCATCGTTGCTACGTAGTTGCTATCTGTATCAGGGTCGATGTAGTCCCAGGAGACTTCTGCAAGGTTATTGATGTCCTGCGGCGTGTCTGCCTTCAAACGGAGTAGAAAATAGCTTTCTCCACCAACGGGTAGCTCGTCAAACAGATTGAATTCGATGATGAAAATCCACTTACCCCACTCTGGGAGAGACTTATATTCCGAATTCCAGGCCCAATTATTGGCAACAATCTTAGCGTCGAGGAATGTGAATTCCCCTGAGGAGACTATCTTCATTACTAAGTGCACATTCGTCGCGTTTGAGGGGCCAAGGTTATCCACGATCGCGGTATACGTGAGGTTCTCCCCTGTCTTGACTCTGCCATCGGGTTTTCCCACCATCCTCAGTTTCAGGTCAGCAACTTTGCCTTCCTTAACTTTGACAAATATCAGCTCCTGATTGTTTGGCGGATAGGAATCAGATCCTGCATGGTAAACTCGGAGATCGTTGTCCAGCACAGTGCCAGGGGGCACATATGTGTCAACTTTTACTCTGAAACGAATTAGAACACTCTCACCACTTGAAAGGGCTCCCAGAAAGCAAAGTGCAGGGTCATGTGGGTCATTCTTTGTACCTGCCTCGCAGGGGCCTAAGGTTGAGGAGATTCCTACGACAGACGCACCTAGAGGAGGCCTATATTCCAGAACGACATCGTTTGCATTGTCCGGCCCCAAATTGTCTACACAGACTCTGAACTCGTAGATTTCCCCTGCATTCACTGTGTCTGGAGGAAGAGTCTCAAAAAAGACTCTAACGTCGCTTGCTGCATAAGCTTTGTTCACTAGTACGGGCAGAAGCATCGTTGACAAGAGAAGAAGTATTGCCGCCCTATTTCTCGACATATCAACCCGGTTAATACTCATTTTTTACACATTTGAAACTTTCTATGTAGGAGAATAAGGGTTTTAACAAGTCGATACAAAGAATAAACATGTGTGCC
>JAWBNY010000126.1:0-3992 GCA_038826985.1 Bathyarchaeia archaeon
TGGCGTAGAAAGACTGAGCCCGTTGAAGCATATGAGCGGCTTGCTAAACAGCTCGGAGCTAGATTCCTAGACTTCAACGAATACCCATTCGAAGAAGTCGCTGTGAAGAAACCAGTTTTCTTCGATAAGGTTAGAGTCTCAAAGGCAATACTCGAAAGCGATGTCTTCATAAATGTCCCTACCCTCAAGACCCATGTCCAAGTCGGTGTCACCATATCCTTCAAGAACATGTTCGGAGTAGTTCCAGGTCTCCCTGGAACCGGTGACAAACGTTTCTACCATGAACTAGACCGGGTTGAAGAAGCAATACTTGACCTCTACAAAGCCAGGAGGCCCGACCTCATAGTTGTCGACGGAACATACAGCACCTTCCACACCGGTCCACGCCCTATTGATGACTTCAAGGAAACCATGCGGCGAGACTTAACGATTGCAGGCTACGACCCTGTGGCAGTTGACGTTGTCGGAGCCCAGATTCTTGGAGTCGCCCCCAGAACGATAAGGTACCTAAAATGGGCTGAAAAGGCGGGTCTAGGCACAGGCAAACCCAAGAACATACGCATCCTAGGCACTCCACTGGAGCAGCTGCTGGGAACTAGGGCACCTGACACTGTCGATTTTGCGAATGCAAGAATGAAAAACGTGAGGATCCTCAACTATGGAGCATGTACAGGATGCTTAAAACTCACACCTCAGATCCAAAACTTCAGTGCCTTACACAGGAGCATGGAGAAGACTGTATTCATCATGGGTCCAGAAGCAGACCTCAGTAAGCTCAGAGAGGCTGTGAATGAGGATGCAAGGCTTGTCCTATGCGGAAACTGCGCCGCACCAACCTACTACAACGAGCTCCAGGGAGAATACATCCCCGGATGCCCACCGACTCAGGAGGATGCTCAAAGAGTACTGAAGAAACTCTCAACCCCAAACAGAGAAAAAGGAAAAGGTTAATCCTAAACACAGCCTATACGAGCCCAAACCATGTGCGAGTTCAAAGTGAAACTAAACGGTAAACA
This sequence comes from Bathyarchaeia archaeon, assembly GCA_038826985.1. Classification (GTDB taxonomy): domain Archaea; phylum Thermoproteota; class Bathyarchaeia; order RBG-16-48-13; genus JAWBNY01. Next base: position 1,017 of record JAWBNY010000126.1, read on the forward strand.
AGTGTTCGAAGATGCAATATACGCTAAAGAATCCAGCGGGGTTCTTATCCTAAAAAACATACTTGGAGAGACAAGAGAACTCAAGAAATGCCGCATAGTAGAACTCGACGTACAGAAAGAAGAACTGATACTGGCAGAGATAGAACCCTAAACCTTGAAAGGGGAAACATGTGAAGATAGCCATATCAGGCAAGGGCGGTGTAGGCAAAACAACCATCGCAGCCCTCCTTTCACAAGCATTCTTTGAAAAAGGCTACAAAGTCCTAGCTGTAGACGCGGACCCCAACCCAAACCTAGCAATAGTCCTAGGCCTGCCTATAGAAGAGGCGGAGAAGATAGTCCCAATCTCGGAGAACGCTCCGTTGATAGAGGAAAAAACGGGAGCCAAACCTCAAAACTATGGAGGCGTCTTCCGCATATCTTTCCGAGTAGATGATATAATCCAACGATACAGTATACCTACGCCTAGAGGGCCCAACCTCATTGTCATGGGTGCGGTCAGGTCTGCAGGCCAAGGCTGCATGTGCCCAGCAAATGCGCTTGTACGCTCACTACTCCGATACTTGTTCACGAGGCGTGAAGAGGTCGTCATAGTCGACCTTGAGGCAGGTACTGAACACCTAGGAAGAGGAACAGCTGAACATGTTGATGCAATGTTAATTGTATCCGAACCCGGAGCAAGATCCATTGAAACCGCGAAACGAATAAGTAGACTCGCTAAGGATGCCGGAATTCCACGAATATTCCTCGTAGGCAACCGGGCAACGCATAAAGAATCTGAGGCGATAAGGAAACTCAGCGAACTTCTCCAGGTGCCTCTGCTGGGTATAGTCCCGAACGACAGGATTCTACAGAAACTCGATATTCAAGGTGAACAGCAAGACATCAATATTAACAGCTCACCTGGATACGCAGCAATAAGAGAAATAAGTGACAGACTTGAACGGGAGATATGTTAGAACTAGGACAAGAAAGTTATCTCACATATCTATGTGATCCTTCTTGGCTCACAATCTTTATAGTATGCTGAGCCTAGTCGACTAGGTAATAGTTAGAAGACTTTGTACATTAATCTATGTTACGAGGGAGTTTAAGGAATGTCTATGCTGGAAGATGAAAAGCTTCTTACGCAGAAACTCGACGAGCTAAGCCTCATAATTCTCAAGGACGGCAAGACTTTACTTGAAAGTAAGGAGGAAGGTATGAGGCCTCTCTTGGTGGCGCTGAGACGTTTCGGCCGAACCGGGTTGAGGGGAACAGTCATAGCTGACAAAGTTGTAGGGAAAGCGGCAGCGCTCCTCATATCATATATAGACCCTAAGACGCTCTACTGTGGCACATTAAGTCAAAGTGCGATAGACGTTTTGAGAAGACATAGAATAAGCTACCATGCTGTAGATGTCGTACCCGAGATACTGAACCGTTCGGGTGATGAACGCTGCCCGTTTGAGAGGGCAGTTGCCGATTCTGAGGCACCTGTGAAGGCCTATCGAGAAATCACCATGCTGGCCCGTAGCTTTATGTCTGAGTCTAGGTGAAGTAGGGTTCTCTCTTCGCGACCGCAACCCTAAATATTTCCCGCAGCTCTTCGTCAGAGGCCCCTCTTCTAACTGCGCCGAGAATATCAACCATGTTGTCGCTTCGGAAAAGGCAGGGCTTCAGCTTACCGTCAGATGTAACCCTCAGCCGTGTGCAGCTTCGGCAGAACCTTGTGTTATGCATTGGTCTAACAATTTCCACCTCGCCTCCACCTCTGAGAAAGAACCTTTTTCTATCCTGCATTTCGCGTACAACGATTTTCTCTGCTCTTCGACTAAGTTCAGCCTCAAGCTCGGTGAGATCCTTGTGATAATTAATGTAATAGCTATCCTCCGAGGTAGCGGACTCAACCTCAATAAGCTGAAGCACCAAATCAGCGGCTCTAGTAAAATCTAGCATCTCCCACACCTGTGTATCGTTTACCCCCTTTAAGACAACCATATTCACCTTTATTGGGTCGAGACCAGCATGCTTGGCAGCCAAGATACCAGCGTAGACTTTGTCAACTGCATCTACACCTGCAATCTTTGAATAAACAGCCCTATGCAGGGACCCTAAACTAACGTTTATACGATTCAATCCCGCGTCCTTGAGGGCCGATGCAAGGCATTCAAGGAGGATGCCGTTCGTAGTCATCGCGACGTCTTTGACACCTTTTATATTCGCTATGCCTGAAACTATGCTGACTATGTCTTCTCGAAGAAGAGGCTCTCCTCCTGTAAGCTTGACTTTATCGACTCCAAAGGAAGCAGCCACCGACACTATACGCTGAATCTCGTCAGGCGCCATCTCAGCCGTCCGCTGTCCTTTCTCACCTTCTTTGTGGCAGAAGAAACATTTGAGGTTGCACCTCTGAGTGACAGAGACACGGAGATTATCGACTTTACGTCCAAAAGCATCTTTGAGCATTTGTCATCGCTCAGAACTTCAGACAATTGCCTTTTGAGTTAGTCTCATCTCAGCAATTTAATCTTTCTTTATCTACCTCGGCCAATACTCTGATTTCTCGTCTCTCGTCCAATCGGATCCGTTATGAAGCTAATCCATAGTATTCGAGATACATCGCCAAGACGCCGAATTCTATCTATTTTAAACTTGGATTAACGAGTTTACGTCAGTAAGGTTTGCAGACCGCTATCTCAGGGATACTAAACAACATCCGCCTTCTTTATATTGCCTACCTCTGTTCATAGAGTTATGGAGACGAGGTAAAGCCTGTGAATCTTGAGCTTGGAAGTCTGCAGATAGACGAGGCATATTCTTTGACCCCGCAGAACCATGAACCTGAAAAGATCAAGGCCACCATCAGCAGCGGCGCCCAGGCGACCGAGCCGGTCGCCGCAACCCAGGCGACAAGCGGCGGCAGCGCCCCCGCCAGCCCGCCGATGACGATGTTCTGCGGCGTCCGCCGCTTGAGCCACATCGTGTAGACGACCG
>JAWBNY010000127.1:0-3988 GCA_038826985.1 Bathyarchaeia archaeon
CAAAGGAGCTTGGAGTCGATGTTTAAGGTCTTTGTCTGCCTGCCAAAGTGGATGTTTGCGGGCTTAATCCAGAATGGTAAGACGTCTTTCGAAGGTTTATCTCAGCGCTTCGTTTGGGAAGGCTTATATTTAGTGGATAGAAGCTGTTATATGAACTTAAGATGAGTAGTGGATACGTATACGGAGTCCCGTTGACGCCTGAAAGGGAGAAGGAGCTAATCGAGAAGATAGCGCAGTGGACGGTAAAGTACTCGATGGAGACGCCCACAATCATCTTCCTTCAGAGTGTGAAGCCGATAGGCCGAACCATCGGGGCCTTAGGGGTCTTCTATGGCTCAGCTTTCATGGGTCTGAGCCCCGGTATATCGCAGTATGGAATGGAAGCCGTATCCCTCTTTGATAATCCAGACAATATCGAGAAGATTATTTCACGGATAGAGGAGCTGAGTCTGGAGAAACAGAGGGCTGAGGAAGAGGCCCAGCTAGCAAGAGGACAGATACAAAGTGGGGGAGTGCTTAAACGGCTAAAGAGGTTCTTTCTAGGTAGGTAGCCTACTCCCGCGTATACGTTATAGGTTTAGTGGTCTTTTTACCTTTAATTCAGTTTTTAGTGTAAAAAATTGCAGAAAAAATGGGGGGGTCTTCTATCCGAAGATCGGTGCGTGGAATCCAAGCCAGTCCCAGAGTATTCTCTGAAGGTTTCCGATGAACAGCGTCAGCCTGTACATGACCGTTGAAGCATATTTTGAGGTAATGTAGATCATTACGAATGCTTTGCCGATGTCTGCCAACCTGTCAAGCACTGTGGGCATCACACCTGGCCCTTTATGCGGTACAGTGTACACAAAGAACCAGAATGTCAGCGCCATGCCTATGATGATTACGAGCCATTCGAAGACGAGGCCATGTTTGAGCCCTAGGTCCCATGCGGATACAAGTTGCTGCGTGACATCCGCGTAGGCGAAGCTCGCCATCCCTAGGCCTATGCCGCATCCTAGGAGTATCGCTGACGGCCACCTCTGCAGCCATGCCCATTTGCGGCTGATGATCGCAAACAGCAGGAATCCTAGGATAATCGGTATGATATAGTGCCACTCACCTTTTGTGACGAGAGGGTTCCAGCCGGTTGTCAACAAACTCTCATATGCCATAACCGCTGAATACGCAACAGCTGACGCAACGTATAGGTCTTGAATGTAGTCATACACTACTGAACCTCCAAAGTAGATGTATGACCACATAGCCATGATCTGTATCGAGACAAGTGCGGCTATCGGGTCTCCTATTCCGGGCATTTTAGGTCGTCCTCCCTTTCCTCCTCTGGTAATAGTAGCCGATGTTGCCAATGATCATCATCGTAAACGTCCATGTCTGGGCTAGGTTCATCGCGTCTAGGGTGTTTAGACCGAAGCCTGTGTTTACTGGGACTTTACCAAGCTTGGGGTCGTTCTTTACGTAATAGTGTTCGTTGAGCCACATCTCGTATTCGCCTCCGTTTCTGACACCGTTGAAGAAGCCTGCGTAAAGCCCAGCCGTGTAGTAAGGCATCGCAACTGCTTGCGCTGCACTGTCCCAGACCTGTACGGGGTATGCGGCTGCATGCGGTCTCCTCCTTCCGCTTTGTGAATATTTCGTATATTTGTCTGGGCTATGGTCGATTGGGTCTTTTCCATATTTTGCCCATATTCTAGCGGTTGTGGTCGCATCTTGCCCGATGTTGCAGTCTATGTCCATGGGAGACTTCACGAATTTGGTGACTGGGAGGTCATTCCATCCTTTGCTAGTGTAGTAGTCCTTAGTGTAAACTGTGGCGAAGCCTTCGTCTGAGAACTTCTGGTAGATGAAATCGCTCAGAACCTGATATGGCCAGAGCACCCAGTCTTCTCCGTAAACAATGTTGTCAGGCCAGTATGCTTTTGTCCGGTCTATCTGCCACAGAAACTGTATCTGACCATCAACTGACATTGGTACCATGATAAGTTTCAAACCATCTGGTATACCGTCGCCGTTGACGTCCCTACCAAGCGCTTTTAAGGCCCCGCTTTTGAGTTGAATATGCAAAATCAGCGATGTGTAGATTGCACCGTAGTCTGTGATCGACCCTACAGAGTAGTGCTGTGAGAGCCAGATTACATCTCCAGGCTCTAAGCTCTCAATCCAGGTCGCAACTTCAAGGACGAATGGCTCGACGAAGACAGGTATGTTCAGAGGCTGTATCAACACTGCTGCAACGGAGATTATGACCACGGTGATGAAAATCTTTGAGTTAAGTCTCTGGATCTTGATGTACCAAGGGTCTTCCTTCTTTGTTCCAGGCTCAAATAGGTAACCTGCTTCATACCTCTTCGACATTTTGCTACCTCCTTTAGCCTCCTCCGCCACCTAACACACCGCGTTCCATACCAAGCATGCCTCGTACACCAACAGAGATCATGCCAAGCGCCGCGATCATTGCAAGTGCTTTACCGCCTGCTGTGCTGGGCCAGAAGTAGATCCATTGGCTGAAGTTGAACCAGCCGAAGCCTATGAAGTATGAGACAAGTGGGGTGTTAGCGACTAAGTGTATCCAGCAGACTATGGTGAAGATAGCTATGTCCCATCTTCTAACCTTCATCGTTCGGTAACATGCGAGCGTGATGTAGAAGCCGATCATACCGTACTGTGCACCTTGAAGGGTTGTATATATGTTCCTAGATACCCAGCTAAACTGGGGACCCTTGGAGCTCTGAGTGAGCCCGAGGAGAACGATAATCCACATCTCTGCTAAGAAGAGTATGCTAAGTACTCGCCGCCTCATGGATTCCTTCGGGTTCATTACCCATCTTACCCTTAGAACTGTGAGCTGGACAAGTCCAACAGCCATAGCGAAGGCAAAGAGTACAACGGCCCAGCTGTTAAATATCTTGGCAGTGTTCGCGAGCTCAGGTGAGCCCCTTAGGAAGTAGTTGGCTATAGTTACTGTAGCTACCACGAACAGTATTGCCAGCGGTATCCTTCGAGACACATATGGCATAGCCATATCTGCCACCTCATGTAAACAGTTTACCTTTGGTGGCTGCGTAGTAGGCGGCGCCGACGAAGAGGAGGAATATCAGAACCATCTTCGCAAAGTCAAGACCCATGATTGTACCCACCTCTTTCCTATCCTTTGTCAGGTAGGCGCTCATCGCATAAACCTCGTCGCCTATGACAGCATAGTCGAAGCAGGCAACAAAGTTGTGGATCTGATGGATGTTCGCTGTACCTCCGAGAGTCATAACTCCTGCTAGATTGGCAGCCATACCGACCGTTGGGCCTGACGCTGAGTAGCCTCCAGAGCCACCGAATCCGATTAGAGCCTTCACGTTCTCAGGGCTCTGAGGGTCAAGCAACTGAAGTGTTGCAGTGATGTAGGAGTAGAAGTCTCCTCCGATGAGGCGTACCTGTTCACCTACCTTATAGTAGTCCGGGTTTCCAGCAACTCGCGCCGCCTGCGCAACCGTGTCCTCAACAATCGGATTGTGGTCAGGGGATCCTGTAGTCACTAGCAGCCTTGTTCCAAGTCTAGCCGTCTGCTCGGCTACGTATCTCACAGCGGCGAATGCCATCATCGTCTCCAAGGCATCAGACGATGTCAGCCTAGCTGAGCCTGTTCCCATCATAACTGTTCCTCCCATCTCTGTTGCTCGTCCAATCATGTCGTCTATCCTGTCAAGTGCCTCTATCCGACGGATAGGCAAGGTGAATATGCCTCTCGTTGAGAGCATCTGCAAGATAACAGCGAAGATAGCTACCATGAGCCAGATCGCAAGCGTACTTGCCATCAGTGGTGCAATGGTTATTGACATTTTTCTTTCTCCTTTTTTTCTTCCAGCTACCCTTTTTGGGTGTGTAAAAATTCTCTGTAGAGGATTTATATAACTTTCCGTGGGAGAACGGTTGGAAGCCACAACATTCAAAGAATGCGTGTCCTCCCCATTTGTCGTGTAAATGGCCACTCAACGCAGAA
>JAWBNY010000128.1:0-3969 GCA_038826985.1 Bathyarchaeia archaeon
CGGTATAGTTTCAAACCATGCTTACCTCTTTTGTTTCGAATCAGATGTTTAGTGAGGTTCTGCTCTAGAACTAGAAACGTAGGATCTATTTCTCCTAAAAATCCTTACCTACTTAACACGGAAGCTTTTGCACATACCTCCTCTGCGAGTTTTGCTATGATGCTGTAATGATTTAACTCAAGCTCTGAGGAGAGGTGAATCGAAACTAACACGAGTCCTCTGAACAGGACGCTGACCCGTTCTGCTAGAATGCGAGCTAAGTTTATGTTCCTACCGCCTAGAACTGGGAAGGAGAGATAATGCATACCTCCAAGGTCAGGCATTGCGACCGCCAAAGTCCCAAGACGGAAGTTCACGTCTTCATCTATGAATAGGATAAGAGCATTATCAAGCTTGATAAGCCTTGCAACGTATTTCTTTCCAGACTTCTCCAGCGATTCTTCGTGGATTTCACGCATTTGAGTCACATCCGTAGAGGTAAACCACATAACCTCCTTAGACCGAATGTATAATAGCCCTTATTAGCGATTGTAAAGGCATGTGGGTTTATGGCCATTGAAGTCCCTATAGAAGATGTCGTCATAATAGGCGCTGGGCCAGCTGGATTCTCCGCTGGAATATACGCTCTTAGAAGAGGTCTGAGGGTGTTAATTCTCGAAGCAAAGTATCCTGGTGGCCGGCTTGTTGAAGCCCCCCTCGTAGAGAACTACGCTGGTTTTCCTGAAGGGATCCGCGGAGTTGAACTTGCCAGAAGGATGATGGCCCAGTTCAAACGTTTTGGCGGTAGAGTGAATATCAATGAGGAAGTGATAGCTCTTGATTTGAAGAATCAAGTCAAAACAGTGGTCACAAGAAAAGCCAAGTATGTGGCTAGGGCTGTTATAATCGCTATCGGTGCCCAGAGAAGGAAGCTAACGATTCCTGGTGAAGACGAGTATCTGGGGAGAGGAGTTTCCTACTGTGCACTCTGCGATGGCCCCTTGTTTACAGGTCAAGATGTTGCGGTCATCGGGAGTGGCGATGAAGCGTTTCAAGACGCTCTCTTTCTTGCTGAGACAGCGTCAAAAGTATTCCTCGTTGTAAACAGCGTAGCTACAGAGGCCAACGATGCGCTTGTAAGCCGTCTGAAGAACATGGAGAACGTTTCAATTCTTAGAGGATATCAAGCAGTGAGGATCGGCGGAGACAAATTCGTAAGGAATCTACTGCTTAGACGGCTTACGGAAGGTGAAGAAAAGCTACTGCCGGTACAGGGGATATTTGTCGCCCTAGGTACGGTTCCAATAACTCAATTGCTGAAAAACGCTGGTGTGGCTCTCGATGAATATGGATGGATAAAAGTAGACAGGAAGCAGCGTACAAACCTGAAAGAGGTGTACGCAGCCGGTGACTGCACTGGAGGGGGGATGCAGGTGGCTACTGCTGTTGGTGAAGGAGCCATGGCAGGAATATGGGTCCTTAGAGAGAGTTAGCCGCTGCGATATCAGCTACAACTGCCTGAGCCAAACGTAATGCATCCTCAGTCCGCAACTCAACTATTCGGTTCCTCGACCCACCGCCACAAAACAAAGTGTCATTATCAAGAAGCATCCTATCGAACACAACGCGCATGCGTGTCTTATGTCCAATCGTAGGTGTTCCACCAGGAGGATATCCGCTAACGGCTTCGGCTTCTCGCATTGGAAGTATACTTATTCTCTTGACGCCAAGTGCGTTAGCAGCCTTCTTTAGGTCAACACGCATATCTCCAGGAATCACAAGCAGTACGAAATGCCCCTCATCGGTTTTTGCCACTAAGTTCTTTGTAATCCTTGACAAAGGAATCCCAGTCACCCTAGAGGCGTCGGCTGTATGAATCGTCTCCTCTTTGTCAATAAACCTGTACCAGATGCTATGAGCCTTAAGATATTCTTCAAACGACATGGCTTAAACGCCAGCTTTCGAGGCTGTGCTTAGAGAATTCAGGATAAATGCTTCATGGTTCGATTATTTCTCAGGACATATGTCTTGAACCGTAAGTAGTTGAATCTCCAAAGGACGCTTTGCAACACCTGAGATTCTATCCCCAATTATCATCTTCACACCCTTATGTAGTGCAATGTCTACAAGCCTTTGAGTTATCACACCATCAAAGACAATAGTATGACCACCATGCATCTTCTGCAGCCTAGCTGCAAGTTCGCTGACAGGCATCTTCTCGATTGGTTCAAGGTTTTGGTCTAGGATCACTGCCTCAAGGCTTCCTTTGAGTTCGTTTATTAGACTAAGGAGGGGTTCAGGTACCAGCACTTGGCCCCTGCTTGGCTGTGTAGACGTTTTCTCATCTGAAACCCTCTCTAGAGACAATGTGTGTTCAGACGGTAATGGCTTTTCCTCTCTATACTCCTTTTGGAGTGCACGTTCCTCACGGATCTTGCTGACCGGGACCCTCTCCGATAGTATTTTCAGTATTTGTTTAGGCGTGAGCTCTTCAACCTCTTTGCCTCTAGGGGCTCGTGCAACATAGTCTACCTTGGCGATACGAAGCATGGCCTCAAGTATTATATCGCCTCCACGGTCTCCATCGAGTAGGAGGGTTACCTCTTTGCTCTGAGTTAACTTCACTACAGTGTCTGAGATATTCGCCCCTTCACATGCTATCGCATTCTTGATGCCGGCTCGCAGCAGGTTCAACACATCTGCTCGGCCTTCAACGACTATGATTGAAGGAGATTTCTCAACATCTGGACCCGCAGCCAGTCGTTCAGGCCCATAGGCCACAATCTCCGAGGGCATGATCGCCTCCATGACCCATGAGGTCACCTGGTCAGCTGTAGGAGTCTCCTCAATAGTCCATCTTCGTAGGATATCTCTCGCACGCGCGATTATTTCCTCGCGTCTCTTCTCACGTATGTCCTCAATGCTACTAATCGTAACCTTAGCAGTGCATGGCCCGACACGGTCAACGCTCTCCACGGTAGCGGCTATCAGAGCTGTTAGAGGCTTGTCGAGGCTTGAAGGTATTGTTATGACTCCGCTTGTCTTGTCTTTGCGCGACTCAATCTGGATCTCGATACGTCCTATTCGACCTGTCTTTTGAAGTTCATGTAAATCAAGCTCTGGACCGAAGAGGCCTTCAGTCTGTCCAAACAATGCACCTATTACGTCAGATTTCTCGACAACACCGTCTACGGAAAATGAAGCTTGGATAATGTATTTTGGTGCGATAGGCTGTGAAATTCCCAACCGTCTTCCACTCCTCGTTTTGACTATTATGTTTCATCAAGCTACCCGGACCTGCCTGCTGAATAGAGTTCTCAACTAAAGCAAGCAGTCTTTTTCATCTATAGTTCCAGGTACATTTTACATTTGACTTCGCTCCTTTAAAACCTCTCTGGATCTTACCCACTATGTGTATAAGCGTACTAAGCATAAAGCAGATATTCGAACTAATAGTCTTCTACCCGGCTCGTCCTTTTACAAAGCCAAAATAAAAAACAGCAATTATAAGTTAACTTATATTCCTCATAAAAGGCTATTACCGATATCGGGTTGGAAGGTCAAATAGGGCTACGCCAAAATTAGGTCGGAGGGAATTGTTTGACAGAAGAAGAAATAGAGATCGATTACAGGCCAATCCGGAAGGTTTTATACCCAAATGGGTTCAAATCCAATTCCACGGCTCATACATTCTCTACCTCTTGTCCCAAGCTCATGATCCCCCTCAATACTTCGTGTCTTCATTCTGAGTTCCTCTATTAAGCCTCAGCGAGGGGGATCTTAACCTGCCTCTTCTTCTTCCATGATGGAGTTTCCCCAAAGGAAACAATGTCCTATCCTAAGATCCTTTAATTCTAAAACCTCGATGGGAATATCGGGGTTATCATGTTTCCAACAGACAATCAGGTCGCAACCTATTGAAAAAAAAGATGGCTTGAAGATTTTATACGCCTTTCCAGTTTGGGTTTTGGGATAGAGAATATGTAGCAA
>JAWBNY010000129.1:0-3950 GCA_038826985.1 Bathyarchaeia archaeon
TATGCCTTCGTCTCATAGTCGAAGGGTCTTGCCGCCTCAAACTGGGAGAGAGGATAGACCTCATCAAGCTCAACAGGGGTGACCCCGAAAGGAGCTGAGTAGACGCAGATTCCTATGTTTTCAAGGAGAGAGCCCTTCAAAATCCCTAGAAGTCGCTTTAACTCTCGGGAACGATGAAAGGGCTTTGAGGACGGCTCTGGTAGAAGAAGAAGTATCCGTCTCCTTATAGGAGACCATGATCTGATGCGGAGACTGTGACGTGTAACCTCGGGCCTTGCCAGACTTAAAGAGTCGTAGAATAAGAGACCTCTTGTATGAGTTATTGGGGAACTCTCTTCCAAGCGATGCGCATGCTCACGAAGGGCTTTGAAAGCTTTTAGGAGTGAGGGGTGGCATCTAGCCCGAAGCTCAAGGAGCTCCCAAAGCCTTCCTTCATATATTGCTTGTTTGACGTTTCTTATCTCTTCAAAACAAACAGAAAGATTGTGTCGAGCAAGAAACCTGATCTTCTGCTCCCGGGGAAGAGCCATAGCCTCCTTCTCTGTATAGCTTGAGCAGACCGCACAGGAGCATGGAAAATATCTCAACTGCTCAAGCCTCTGCGTCCCTTGAACGGTCATGTATTTTCCCTCACGTGCGTAGATTGCATAGGCCGCAGAGTCAAATATGTCGCAGCCCAAGGCGACCGCGAATGCCATCATCAGTGGATGGCCTGCTCCAAAGAGGTGAAAAGGTTTGTCTACTGGAAGATTCTTTTTTGCTGCAAGAATCATGTTCACCAAGCAGTCAAATTGATAACGCTCCAATATCTGCGTCGGGCTGCCGAGGGCATATATATCAAATGGTAGTTTCGCAGTCTCATAAGCCGAGTATTCTACAAGGTCTAGGTACTTTCCACCCTGTATCGGCCCCACCCACAAGATGTCTTTACGGCTTCTAAGTCCTAAAGAGTTCTCAGCGCGCCGTAGAGTCTCGTTAACGGTTTGCTCCGCCTTGTCTCTATCCGCTAGGCCTCCAGTTGGCAGGTCAAGAATTACGGCGACATCTGTATCTATAGCCTCTTCGTAGGCAATGATCTCTGGCTGGGTAGCCTCTATGCCTCCATACTTAAGTATCTGGTAAGCACCTGAGTCTGTAACCACAACATGGTCAAAGCCCAAGAAGTTGTGGACTCCTTGTTTAATTACTGCTTCACCGAAGTTCTTCTTTAGCAGGTAGGCGTTCGCAATAACCGCTCTACAACCATACTCTTCAGCAAGCTCCCTTGGAGAAATTACTTGAAACACAGGATTCACGACAGGCAGGAACAGTGGTGTCTCTACAGTCTCCCGTTTAGTGCAGAGCCTACCAATCCTACCTAAAAGGTCTTTCGCAGCAACTTCGAAGGACATGGCATGTACAACGACTTAAAGGATTTAACTGTTAAAAGGTATATTGCCGATTTGGCTAAACATGGTTCCTCTAACAAGCATAGTATACGTGGAAAAGGAGATTGACTGTAACAGCCCTATCCTAGTCCAAGGGCTGCCTGGGATAGGGTTTGTGGCGAGTATAGCTGTCCTCCACATGGTTAGGAAGCTAGGTGCTGTTAAGTTCGGCGAAATCTACTCACCTCACTTCCAAGACGCCGTTTTCGCGACAGGTGAAGGCGATATCCGTAGACCCGGCATAGAGATGTACTTCGCCAAGGCAGATGACAGAGACATGATCCTACTTTATCGTAACACGCAGCCTCTGACACGGTATGGCCAGTATGAGGTTACGGGTAAGATCCTAGACGTTGCCTCTAGTTATAAATGTGAGTCCTTGGTCTCCTTCGCCGGTCTCAGAAAAGATAAGGTTGTAGGTTCACCCAAGGTCTTCTGTACAGCCTCTTGTTTCGAAATGCTGGAGAAAGCACTTGAGCGTAACATACACCCTATGAGCGGCGAGATCTATGGAATGGCCGGCCTACTAATCGGCTTGGCAAGGTTGAGGCGTATGCATGGTATATGTCTTCTGGCAGAGACAACGGGGACTTACCTTGACCCTTGGGCAGCAAAGACGGTGCTCGAAAAGTTCTGTGAAATCTACAACATCACGCTTGACCTAAGTGACCTAGACGTTGCCGCATCCAGCCTAAACGAGAGACTGAAGTATCTTGAGATGTCGAGGATACTCTGAGTTCAACTCTTTGTCTCCCTCATGAACTCGTCGTAGACTTTCTGAACACGCTCAGCCATCGGACCCGAGCCCTCAATTATACCATTTGCGTTTACACGGATCCTATCCATGACGACGATTACACCGACATCATCATAAAGTTTAACCATCCTGGGAAATACCTTCTCAAGACGTTCAGCCAAGCCTCTGATGTTGAAAGGTTTCTCAGTCGCCAAGATCTGGGCAACAATACTCCCGTTCAGAAAAATTCGAGGAATAGTCTTGCCCTTCTCATCTCTTGCCTCAACAAGGCAGACACTCATCGTTTCAGGGTTGTAGCCCTCTAAAGTGCCGATGTAGGCCTGCCCATCCAATGTTTTCACCGTAACAACCCTTCGAAGAAGTTTTGAGAACTCCTCAAAGTACATTCTTCTACCCACATCGGCCAGACCACTCTACCTCCAAGAGAAATATAACGTAAAATGTTGAGTAAAACAATTATTTAACTTGACTGCATGAGCATTGTGTTCTATGTCGTCTTTTCAGTCCACCTATATGGGTTCCTCAAAAACAATTGTTACAGTTAACCACCTACTGACGCGGATTCGAGGACCATGGACCATTGCTCTTCTTATTTCGAACGAACACATGGATTTTCCTGCAAAGAACATGAGGAACAAGAATGACGTTCAGAGCCATATGATGATTATAAGGTGGAGGAAACATAAACTCGAGAAGCTATTAGGAGTTAGTTAGCTTGGCCGATCTGGGTCTTTTATTCCTAGCCAAGCGATACTTTGAAAGCCAAGGCTATTCTGTGGAGCAAGGTGTGACCATTGATAGCATATCCGGCATCCCCTATTCCTTCGACTTGCAGGCATGGAAGAGGGATGAAGTATATCTTGTTTATGTGAAGGATTGGAAACGTACCGTAGGTGTGAACATGGTGATGAAGATCGATAAAGCAGTTGAGGAAGTCGGATTTGGAAAAGCGGTTCTTGTCGCCAACAAGTTTAGCGACCATGCCAAGTCCTTCTCGATGCGCCGCGGGATCCGGCTTCTAACACCTCGAGAGCTTAAACTGAAAATTGATTCAGGTCGCTAGTTCAGGTTGAATTAGCTTATATGGATAGTTTAAGCCCTTTTCCAGTCCTTTCACCATAGAGAAGGAGTTTATCCGTAGCCGTTGCCAGCGGTCATTCATGTTACCTAAGCATTTGAGAGTCAACAACGCTGTTTAACGAAAGCTACAGGTTCCGTAAGCAGCCAATCCAGTGGTTCCGAAGTCTGAAGAACCGGTCAGCCCCCTCCAAGAGGCGGGATAAGCATGATCAGCTCCAGTGTTGGGTCGAAATGGAATATTCTCTTCCTGCCTTGAGGGGTGTCGCTGAAGGCAATCCAGCCATCTGCAATGTACCTTAGAAAGGTCTTCTCGGCCTCAAGGATGCTTCTAGCATCCTCTATATTCCATGAGATATCCATCTCTTCGGGGAGCGCCCACTCCTGTGTTAGCTGCCTCAAGACTTTAACCGTCATCATACGGCCCATAGCCGCATCCCTACACAAGCACTAATAGAGTGAATCGCTGTATTAGAAGTTGCCTAAGTGGGGAGAGTTTGAATGAAGAACCCGATGCAAATCTTCGTCTATCATGCACTTCCAGGATGTAGCGGTTGCCGCATCTGTGAAAAAATGTGTGCACTCAAACATGAGAAGAAGTATAATCCCTCATACTCAAGGATTAAAGTGTACCAATTCTATCCTGGACCAATCGACGTACCTATCATGTGTCAGTACTGTGAAGACCG
>JAWBNY010000130.1:0-3893 GCA_038826985.1 Bathyarchaeia archaeon
CAACAATAGTTGCAGCCTGCATAGCTGCGTATGGGGTGCTTTCCAGCCTGCTTGCCTTTACAACCATGCCACCGCTTGCACGTGCAATTGTCTCTGCACCGCTAAGGTCAGTCATGTGAATTATCGTGTTATTATACGATGAGTAGATGTTGACTATACCCCAACGTTCCTTTTTCTTACTCACAGCCCTTACCTCGCTCTAGACGGTTACTTCTCTTAGCTGAGGCTGGTTAACGTTTTTTCCCTTGGGAGCCACGACCTTGATAGAGGAGCCTATTTCCATCTCCTCATCTCGTTTAACAAGATAGCTAGGCGACCTGACTTTTCTTCCCCTGATGGTTACGTGGCCATGGGTTATCAGCTGTCTGGCTTGCCGAGGGGTGTTTGCCAGCCCTTTTCGAAAAACTATAGTCTGAAGCCTTCTAGCAAGGATGTCCTCCACCGTTAGGTCTAGCACATTGTCAATGTTGGCGCCTTCAGGAACAACGCTATATGATTGCAGTTTCAAGAGCATCTCCTTCTCAAGCTTTCCTCGCTCATCAGCAGGCATTCCTAGAAGTTCACGCGCCAAACTACGATACTTTGACAGTGTTGCATAGTGTCTACGAAGTTCACGCTTGTTCCTGAGCCCATACTCTCCAAGAAGCCTCAGCTCCGAGTCAAGCTGCGGCTTTGACCATGGATATCTCGGTGTCTCATATTTTCGTCGCTGCCTCTTTGGGTCACCCAATGCTTATCACCCCTTAGCGCCAGATTCTTTTGCAGCCGCCGCCTTCTTCCTCACGCCGACGGTACGTCCAGTTCTCCCCGTAGTTCTCGTTCGCTGACCACGCACCTTTAACCCCAGACTATGACGTATCCCTTTCCAGCTACGAATATTCTTCATAAAATCTATATCGGTCTTGGTACGAAGCTCAAGGTCTGGACCAATTAGGTGAATATCCAGTCCTGTGTCAAGATCCTTTCGCCTGTTAAGCATCCAAATAGGAATTCCAAACTTGACAGGGTTCCTAAGTACCTCTTCAAGTCTTTGAAGCTCTGTGTCAGAGAGGGAGCCGAGCCGCGAGGTCTCCGGCACATTAGCTGCCCTAGCTACCGCCCTAGCATAATTAATACCGACTCCACGTATCTTCTTCAGCCCGTAAGGAACCTGCCTTGAACCATCTAGGTCGGTTCCCGCAAGGCGAAGGATATGCCTATACTCGGACAATTGGCAACTATCTCCAAACCATTTGGCTAGATGTGACCGCATACATGGCTGATACACAATCTAGCCGGTTTCGCCCCACACAGAGAGTGATCAGATTCTTAAAGGTTGTGTATAGAATATAACTTCGATGGCTTCCTTAAGAATAACTATATGTTTTTCGTTGAAGTAGCAAATCGGATACTTCCTGGTTACAGAGCTGTACCTGACTTCACGGCCACGAAGATTCTTACGAGCCTCACTATCGCTTGCTGTAATCAACTTCTTAAATAGAGGTCTATATGCTTCATAGGGAATAAGTCGGAAAAGAGTTGAAAGCAGACGTTGTAGTCATAGGAGCCGGAATCGTTGGGGCATGGATTGCTAGAGAGCTGGCTAAATATGACCTTGCCACAGTGGTAGTTGAGAAAGAGAGTGATGTTGCCCAAGGAGCAAGCAAAGCAAACACAGCTATTTTGCATGCAGGTTATGACCCTGAGCCAGGCACCTTAAAAGCCGCATTATGTGTCAGAGGGAACCAATTATACGATGAGCTAGCTGAACAGCTCCATATTTCAATCAAGAGAACCGGTAGCCTCGTTGTAGCGTTCAGCGATGAAGAAACGGATGTTCTGAGGGAGCTTCTCAGGAGAGGCATTGAAAACGGTGTTCAAGGCCTTCGGATTGTTGATAGAGATGAGCTTAGAGCAATTGAGCCTAACCTGAACCCAGCAAGTATAGCCGGTCTCTACACTAGGTCAGCAGGGATAGTAAACCCATTTGAAGCAGTACGTGCCTGCGCTGAGGAGGCATCACTGAATGGTGTCAGGTTCATCTTAGATACCGAGGTTACAGGATTCACCATAAGTGATAGAGAGGTAAAGGAAGTAGCAACAACACATGGAAGAATCTGCACAGAAATTGTTGTCAACGCGTCAGGAGTGTACGCCGACACCGTCGCTGGCGAGGCCGGTTTGAAAACGTTCAAGATAACACCTCGAAAGGGAGAATATATGGTTCTTGACCCAAACATAGGCGACATAGTTCACACAGTCCTTTTCCCGATTCCAACAGCTGTCTCGAAAGGTATCACGGTGACACCTACAACAGATGGAAATATCCTTATTGGACCAACATCTGAGGAAATTCAGAACCGTACAGATGTTTCGACAACGCAAGAAGGCCTCAAGAAGGTTCTAACAGAATCACAAAAACTTGTTCCATCAATATCTCCACGAGACGTGATCAGGGTGTTTGCAGGCATTAGGGCAGTTTCAGATACAAATGACTTCATCATCGAGTCTTCAAAAGACGTAGAGGGCTTCATAAACGTTGCAGGCATTCAGTCTCCTGGAGTCACAGCTGCTCCAGCGATCGCTGAGATGGTCGTTAAGATAGTTGGCGAATTAGTGAACCTGAGACCGAAGGAGACTGTGAGAAGACGACATTGCGTTCGCAGCTTTAGAGACGCTTCATTGGATGAGAGACGTCAGCTCTTTCAAATCGACCATCGATATGGAAGGGTGGTCTGCCGATGTGAGACAGTTACTGAAGCAGAGATTGTGGACGCGATACATAGGGTTCCTGGCGCACGCACGGTTGACGGAGTCAAGGTTAGGACGAGGGCAGGTATGGGCCGGTGCCAAGGCTCCTTCTGTGGCCCAAGGGTCTTAGAAATACTATGCAGGGAGCTAGAGTTACATCCTAGCCAAGTTACTCTTCGTGGAGGCGGGTCATGGCTGCTTATAGGCAGATGCAAGAGAGGTATTGAAGATGAAGAAAAACGTTGACGTAGCCGTTATCGGAGGCGGGCCTGCAGGCCTTGCCGCAGCCATCAGTGCAAGACAGGAGGGGGCTGCTAGAGTCATAGTCTTTGAGAGAAACGCAGGTCTTGGCGGAATACTGCAGCAATGTATCCACACAGGGTTCGGAACACGGATCCTGAACGCGGATTTAACTGGCCCGGAGTATGCGGAGAGGTTCATTGAGGAGGTAGAAAAAAACAACATCGAAGTAGAAGTTGAGACTATGGTGCTTGATGTATACCCGTCTAGGGTTGAGTGTGTAAACCGGCAGAATGGCCCGTTCAGCGTTGATGCTAAGAGCGTAGTGCTTGCGATGGGCTGTAGGGAGAGACCTTGTGGAGCCTTGCGGATTCCTGGGACAAGACCCGCTGGCATCTTCACAGCTGGGACTGCGCAGTGGTATGTTAATGTGTTTGGATATGTTCCAGGAAACCGAGTCGTCATATTGGGCTCAGGGGATGTTGGGCTGATTATGGCGAGAAGGCTCACACTTGAAGGCGCCAAGGTTGAAGCTGTTGTAGAGATCATGCCTTACCCTGGTGGACTGAGCCGAAACGTAGTGCAGTGCCTACTCGACTATGAGATCCCGCTCCTCTTGAGACATACCGTAACGAGGATCCATGGAAGAGACAGAGTGGAAGGAGTCTCTGTCGCGCAGGTTGATGAAGAACTGAACCCTATCTCTGGGACAGAGAGGTTCATTCCCTGCGATACGCTTCTACTATCGGTTGGGCTTATCCCAGAGAACGAGCTCTCAAGAAAGGCGGGTATTTTAATCGACCCTGCTACGAGTGGACCGATAGTAGACGAGACCTTTGAAACGTCTACTCCATCAATCTATGCGTGTGGAAACGTCGTATACGTACATGACCTAGTGGATGACGTTACGGAAGAAGGGTATG
>JAWBNY010000131.1:0-3863 GCA_038826985.1 Bathyarchaeia archaeon
TAGACGTGACCCGTCGGATACGACTGCTATTGAGTTACCTTTGTTTGTATACTCGAACACAAGTCCATTGTCTTTAGCGATAGCTAGACTCGGTGCTGCCACGCCAGGGGTATACCAAATAGATAGGTCATCGAGGCTACGGACAGGAACCTTGAACCCAGTTGAGATCTTGCCTCGACAGAGCCTATGGCCCTTCAACGCAATTTCACTGTAGTTCTTCAAATCGACACCCTATACAGTAGACGCTTGAACTTCTTGAGCAGACCCCCTTAAAAACACCCCTAAACTATTTTGACAATATTTAATATGTATTCTAAGAAACCGTTTTTTCATAGAGCAGAGGAACCAAAAAAGCTCTGAGTGAATTGCCTTCGAATTCTATTCAAGTCCTTGATACTGTTTTGGGAGTTGCTAATGAATAGAGCGGACGTTTTACTAAGCATCACATTTAATAGAGAGGGCTCGTAAGTCCCCGAAGTCTGTACAGAACTTAGAGGTGAATGAGTTGAAGATAGTAGAATGGCAAGAATACACTGAATTGCTACAGAAGTTGCATAGAGAAGTGATGCTTCGTAACTACGACGGAATAGTTGCAATTGGTAGAGGAGGATGCATAATCGGTGCTTATTTAGCCTCAAAGATGGGAATACCAACTTTTTATCCAGTGTTTATCCGGCATGTGGGTAGAGGAAAGGAGATGAAGATAGTTGCGCACGACCTTGGACAGGTAAGAAATCTAACTGGCCGATTGCTTGTCGTAGACGACTGGCTCTGTGAAGGCAGAGCTATGCGATACGTCTTAGACCTAATTCCGAAGTCGGCAACCTGTACAACCCTTGTGATGTTTAACCGGAAAGGGTCTGAGTTCAAGCCTGACATCGTCGGCGCGTATGTGGACGAAAATGAGCGCGACATCCTATTTCCATACGACCCTATCTAGCGGCACATGAAACATCTAACCAATGAAGCAAAGCGAATGGAAAATAGAATCTTCCCTTCACTCAACTCCCTTTTGTTTTGCTCTACTCTACGAAAAGCCTATTCTAAAAAACAATGCATCCATGTAGTAGGATTCATTAGTCGAAGATATAAAATGGAATATGCCTAAGACTGTTCAGCTACTAGCAGCCAAGGTCACCTTAACACGGAAGTACATACGCATCATCTGTGGCCCACATCTTCTGGCCATGTACGCTGTATTTCTGGTTAATGCACCCAGAACAAAGTGTAGATACGCCTCCGTTATAGGCTTATACGGATGGGGAACCTGAATAGTTGAAACAAAGTCTATGTTGACAAATCTTAAAGCAGAGTTTCTTACGCCTATCATCGTGGATAGGATATCCGAAGGAACACGACTTCAGGTCTTTAGATAGGCTCGTGGACGATATAGTAAAGAGGCGTACAGAAGCCGGCATCTTGAGAACTGTCTAAAGGTAGAACCATAAACCAGTTGGAGCTAGATAAATCCCAACTATGCTTTGTTAGCCTCTCCAAAACGTTGTCTGTTCAGTAAATATCTTTAAGCTTTAGCGGTTTACGCTTATCCTCTACGTTCAGGTATAATTGTTGGTTCAATTTACGTCCATAGATAGGGATTTATGGAAGCTTCATGAGCACCACTCTTCAAGCTTGTGATTAGGGGGCATTGGTTGAGGCAGAGAAGCGGCTCTGGTTGGTATCTTTCCTTTATACCTTACAACATAGCTGAGGGGATTCTGTCCACGCTTATTCCTCTATATCTAGTCGATGAGTTGCAGGGCAGCCTCTCGGAGCTCGGAGTGATAACTTTTGCTGCTACAGTTCTCGCGATTCCAGCCTCCGTGTTTCTTGGAAGACTCCCAGATAGGTATGGTCGGTCAAAACCGTTTATAGCTATCTCGTTTCTAGGTGTCTCAATATTTCTCTTTCTTATGCCTTTTACAAAGAGCGTAAAAGAGTTTGGGCTTTTGTACATTGCTATGAGTATTGTTAAATATATCAATGAACCTTCAACAAGTGTTCTTATAGCTGAGTCTTTCGAGAGAAGTCAGTGGGGTAAGGCCTTAGCTAAACAGAGTTTCATAGAGGGAGCAGCACAGGCCACAGGTCTCGCAATCTGTAGTCTAGGCGTCAAGCATTTTGGCTATGTGATGTTACTCCGTTCAACGGGTCCTCTCGTCTTTGCCTCTTTCATTTCTACCATGTTTACCGTCCAAGACCCACCGCTGTACATTGAACGTCTCCTAAGCCGCTTCGAACAGCCTATTGAAGATGTAGAAACGCTGTCTTTCAGTTTCCAGAGCAGAGGTGCTCTTACACCTTCCCGTAGAGTTATGAAATTCGGTCAGTACTCAAAAATGGGTTTTTTCGGCGTTGGAACTATCTTTTTTGCCTTTGCAGCATCAAACGCTTTCGTACCGCTTCCAGTTTACCTTAGAGAGAGTCTACCTGCCTCGGCTGTATTTACAGTTTACTTGGCTCGGAGTCTCTGTGGAACGTTCAGCTACCTGTTCTTTGGGAGGTTTGTAGGCTCAGGTGCAGGCATGGTTAAGGTAGCGGCTTTGATGAGAATTATGCTTGTTCCTCTCATACCTTTGACGTCTACCCTGCCACGGCCTCTCTCGCTCTTTGCCGTGGCTGCTCTTCTCTCGGCTGTGGCTCTCTCCTGGTCTCTTTACGATCTTGGAAGAGAGGTTGTAAAGGTCACACATGCAAAGTTTGGGAGCTTGGGCATGTATGATGCTCTCTCAAGTATCGGGAGTGCGCTTGGTAGTTTGGTTGGCAGCTTGATTCCGCAGGCTTTCGGATTTGGGTTGTTATACTTAGCTTCTTCAGGGATGTTTGCTATATCACTTCTCTTCTTTGTCTTTGGGTTAAGGTAAGCTTGAGTAACAACGGCATAGATTTCGATGCAGTTCTTTTGACAAAAGCTTATTATAGAATGATAGTGGTTCATCGTGCCATTTGTTAGACAAATGATGCGCCATGCCGGGTGAGTGAGACGGGGATTAGGTCTTATCCACGACTCTTCTTTGAGATGGTCGGCATAGGTTTTACAGTAATCATGGGGATGAGTCTCGGAACTTCTTTCCTACCTATCCTCGCTCGTGAATTGGATCCTTCCGGCGTTCTGGTCGGTCTAGTTGTTTCAGTATGGTTTCTCTCGAGAATCTTCATCGAGTTACCTGCTGGAATCGTCTCTGACCGCATCGGGAGGAGGAAGCTCCTTATTGTGGGTGTTGGGTTGAGTTCTCTAGGTTCGTTCTTATGTGCTAGGGCAGGTTCAATCTATGTTCTAATTCTTGGTCGTGGTCTCTGGGGCTTCGGGTCTTCACTCTACTTCATGTGTAACACCGTGCTGATAATGGATCTCATTGGGTCTAAGGAACGTGGTCAGGCTCTAGGGATCTTCCATGGTATCGAGTTCATCGGTAGCTTTATTGGTACTCCTATCGGGGCTTTTCTGGCTGCTGGCGTGGGATATTCGAATGTTTTCTACTTCACCTTTGCTTTGACACTATGTTCGCTTCTTGTAGCAACTACATCAAGGGATCTGAGAGCTGTGGGTGATAGAAGGGCACCAGGCTCGGGTCTTTCTGTGATGCGGACTTTGAGTAGCCTCAGGAGTTTTGCAGTTTTAGCGATCTGTGTTTGCACTTTCTTCCGCATGTTCATTATGCAAGGAATCTTCTCAACGGTTTTTCAGCTTCATCTAAAGGAGGAGCTGCTTTTTCATGTGGCTGAGATCGGCGTCCTGATGAGTCTTCGAACCTGTGGACACATTCTAGCCACTTTGAGTTCTGGGTTTCTCTCTGCCAAGTTTGGGAGGGAGAAGGTTGCTATGGCTGGCTTCCTAGTTGATGCTGGATGCTTGGCTTCCT
>JAWBNY010000132.1:0-3849 GCA_038826985.1 Bathyarchaeia archaeon
AGCTGGAGGTTGGCACAACTGTTCGCGAGGTGGGTCCTTTCGTCTACGGCTATTCGATGACGATAGGGCCGGATGGCAAACCAGTCATTAGGGAGTTCGGGAATGTCAAGCCGTCGAGGCGGCCGACGATATTCGGTGAGGCAAGGCCTAGGTTGCAGTTCCAGGAGGAACGTGAGCCCTTAGTAGACATAGTTGAAGGCGCCGAAGACATACGTGTGGTTGTTGAGCTTCCAGGCGTTGAAAAGAAGGACATTCAACTGAGCTGCACTGAGACACAGTTAACCGTCAACGTGAACACACCCGAGCGGAAATACTACAAGGAGATCGACCTTCCATCCAATGTTGAGCCAAGAAGTGCTAGGGCAAGCTACAAGAACGGTGTACTCGAAGTGACCTTGACCAAAGTCAAGGCTAGGAAGCCAACTGGCGAGAGCATAAGAGTCGAATAAAAGCCTTTAGTTTCCCTTATTTTTTATGACTGAGCTTTTCTAGGATACGCTAAATTAATCGATGACATTGAAGCTTCTAAAAAGGCTTAAACGTGCCGATATGAACTCAGCTGGATGCGTGAAAGACGATGCCTTCCGAGGTATTTGATAAAGACCTATTCGTTAAACTGGCAGATAGAGCATCCCACTGTAGAGTTGTTCGTAAGGATGGCCAAGTGAAGCTTAAGCTTCGTACAGTGGGGAGGCTCTATACTATTCGTCTGGACTCCGCTGAGGCTGAAACATTAATCAAGGAGCTGAAATGTAAGGTCTACGATCTGAGTAAGGAGAAGAAGTAGAGGCTGGTTTTCTATCCTCCATGGGAGACGGGAATAAGCGTAACATGGTCTCTATGGTGGAGCTGTGTTCTCAGCCCGAGTAGCACGCTGACCTCGACTCCGTTAACAAGGACTAAGACCTTGGCTGCTAGGGAATGACCAGTCTGAGTTAGCAACCTTCCTTTCCCAAGCTTGTTTTCCAGCTCTTTTAGTAAGGAGACTACGTCGGCGTTCTCTGCCAAGGATATAGTGGCCTCATTTACCTTTGCATGTGAGATAAGGGATCCTGTGAACTCTACGGTTATTTCCGTCAAGGTGTAGCCATTAACTCCTGCAGCGATAGGTTTTCCATACGATAGAGGCCTCGAAAAAGTATTTTCGGTGTCTGCACTTACGCTTTAAGAGTCTTCACCAAGCATCATTGAGACAAGCTTTGAGGCTACGGACAACAAGACCTCTGCTCTACGAATCATCTTCGCTTTATGTGGAACTTTCCTATCTGCACAGTACCTAATGAACAACTCAACGTCGCATAGGAGCTTCAACGTAGGAACCTTGACTGCCTCCTTCGTCTCGATTGCCTCGTTAACCATCTGAGCAAGATAAGAGGGGTCTCCGATGCTGTAATATACGGCTGTCTGGGCTTTTCTCATCGCTGTGAGAGCGAAGCTGATGCTGAGTGCTTCGATCGGTATCTTCTCAGCGGTTGAGAGGTCAGAGTTAGCCTCTCTGAGATACCGGATAGCCCAGTTTCGCCTGTACTCATCTATTAGTAGAGTCAGAGTTAACAGCATCCTTGCTGGATTCTATGTGCCGGCGCCTTCAGTCTTTGGTTTGTTCTTCGCAATAAGGAGTTTTGTTATCCAACCCGCAATCCTGTTCCGCAGAGGTTTGCTCATGATAGTTGTTACTTCTTCAATAACTCTCTTGTTCTGCTCAAAATCTGTGGTGAACTTGTCTCCATACTTCTCTAGGAGCAGGCTTGCTATTCTCTTAGTCTTTAGTGCACGACACTTCCCCATACATTGTCCTCCGACAGCCGTGGATGGAAATGCAGCGTAGTATGGAGGCCTCAGGTATATATCCAAATCCCTAAACAAGGCCCTATCTGTTGAGAATGTCAACTATGTTTAGCTATTGGAAGGCTTAAAAGTCTCCTTCATTGATGTCTGAAATGGTGGATGGATTGCCTAAGAAGGATCTGCAAATAGCCCCAATGCACCGGATTATCAAGAAGGCTGGTGCTGAACGCGTTAGCGACGGAGCCGCTAGAGAGCTTAGGGTTGCACTTGAAGAAATAGGTGTAAAGATAGCGAAAGAAGCGTTGGATTTTACTAGACATGCACATAGAAAGACGGTGAAATCGGAGGACATTCGAATCGCTGTGAGAAGGCTTCTTGGAGACTAGTTTCCTAGCCTATCTTCAATTAATGGTCTAGTATATGGAGGCCTCTTTTGAGTCTCGAAAAATACTTATATTGGTGCCCATTTTCGTTCTGTACCCAAGATTTTGGTAACACGGGGGAGATCGGATGAGTGCAATGCCATCTGTATTAGCAGGTCAGCCTGTTCTGATATTGAAAGAAGGATCTTCTAGAAGAAGGGGTAAAGATGCGCTGATGGCAAATATTTCTGCTGCCCGCATAGTGGCTGAGGTTGTAAAGGCAACTCTCGGCCCTAAGGGTATGGATAAGATGCTGGTTGACAGTCTAGGCGACGTTACCATAACTAACGATGGACATGAGATCCTTAAGGAGATTGATGTTCAGCATCCTGCGGCGAAGATGATGGTTGAGGTGGCGGAGACACAGGACGATGAGGTTGGCGATGGTACCACAACAGCTGTGGTGCTCGCTGGGGAGCTGTTGAGGAATGCGCAGGATCTGTTGGAGAAGAACATTCACTCCACGACGATAGTTGCTGGTTACCGTAAAGCCGCTGATGAAGCGTTGAAGGCTCTTCAAGAGTTGGCAGTTCCTGTTAGTCTAGATGACCGAGAGACTTTGAAGAAGATTGCTGTGACTTCCATGAGGGGGAAGGTGATAGGAACAGCTAGGGATCATTTCTCCGACATTGCAATTGACGCGGTGAAACAGGTAGCGGATATAAAGGAGAGGGTTACTGTTGACAAGGACGATATTCAGCTAGTCAAGAAACCGGGCAAGAGCTTGCTTGACACTCAGCTTGTCAAGGGCATAATAGTCGATAAGGAAGTTGTTCACCCAGATATGCCTAAGAGAATTGAGAACGCTAAGATCGCGCTCCTTGACTGCGCGTTGGAGATTGAGAAGACGGAGATCGATGCCGAGATTCGTATACGAAACCCAGTTCAGATGAAGGCCTTCCTCGATGAAGAGGCAAGGATGCTGAAGAATATGGTAGATAGAATATTAAAGACAGGTGCGAATGTTGTACTCTGTCAGAGAGGTATAGACGATACGGCTCAGCACTTTCTGGCGAAGGCAGGGATCTTGGCTGTGAGGCGGATTAAGGCCTCGGATATGGAGAAGCTTGCGAAGGCAACAGGCGGAAAAGTGGTCACAAACCTTGATGACCTGAAGGCTACAGACCTCGGTTCAGCTGAGTTGGTTGAGGAGCGGAAGATCGGCGAGGATAAGATGGTCTTTATCGAGGGATGCAAGAATCCGAAGGCTGTCTCGATACTTATCCGTGCCGGGCTTGAGAGGATGGTTGATGAGGCGGAGAGGTCGCTTGTTGACGGTATATGGTCGATTATAGATACTTTCAGGAAAAACAAGGTAGTTGCTGGCGGCGGAGCCGTCGAAGAGGAGCTGTCAAGAAGACTGCGTAACTATGCTGCCAAAGTAGGGGGTAGAGAGCAGCTTGCCATTGAGCGCTTCGCTGAGTCGCTTGAGGCTATACCTAGCGCACTGGCGGAGAATGCAGGTCTTGACCCAATCGACATCCTTGTTGCGTTGAGGTCTGCTCACGAGAAGGAGGATGGGGTCTGGAAAGGTGTGAACGTATTCACCGGCGAGGTAACGGACATGATGAAGGAGGGCGTAATTGAGCCGTTGAGCGTTAAGGAACAGGCGATCAAGTCGGCCCTTGAGGCAGCCTCG
>JAWBNY010000133.1:0-3849 GCA_038826985.1 Bathyarchaeia archaeon
CTACATGAGTTGGTAACCGATACCGCATTGGCATTGAACCTGAAGTGGCTCTTTGACAGATATGTCAAGTTCATGAAGCGTCTAGGTGTGGCCCCAGGGTTTGAGACACGCAACTTCCCTATCTTAGCGGAACGGCTGGAAGAGTGGGGTCTTGACTCTGAAAGGTTGGTGGTTGCAGCACCATTCAACCTGGTTGGCTTCCAGATGAACCCGTCGAAGGATACATGTGAAAAAGCATTGGCAAATGTACGGGGACTTGAGGTAATTGCGATAAGCATTCTCGCGGCTGGCTATCTAAGGCTTCCTGATGCGCTCAGCTATGTTGAGTCTCTCCCAAAACTGGCCGGGGTTGTTGTAGGTGTCTCGAACCCTGAGCAAGCTGTTGAATCATTCAAGGCTCTAAGGAAACGTTTCCCGCACCTACAGGAGGATCTGGGGTGAGAGTTCTATTTGTAACGAGGGAATATCCGCCCTTCGAGCTGGGCGGTGTATCCAGACACACATTCAACCTCGTTCGTAACCTTACCGCTTTGGGGGTCGAATGTAAAGTGGTTTCATTCGGTGACTCTTCGTTGTCGAGTAGGGAAGTCCTGTTCGTAGACCCGTCAAGCTCTATAGCGAGCAGGGGTGATTGCCCATTGTCGATGGATGTAAAAATACCACCTGATATTATACGCTTTACGCATGTCATTAGCAAGCTCTTAAGGCAAGAATGCTTCGATATCGTGCATGTTGAAGAGCCCTACGTGGGGGCTCTCTTTAGGTTTCCTAGAAAAGTTATGACAGTGCATGATACAAGCTATGGCGAGTTAAGGTCGATAATGAGTCAGACATCTACTCTGCCAAGTCTGAAGCGGGCCTTATTTTATGTCTCTATGGGCATCCTCCTAGAGATGGCTTGTATCGCTACAAGTCGGGTAATCATCGTACCTTTTCAACATATTAAGCGTGAACTTGTTCATAGATATGGCATATCCGAAGGCAAGATAGTTGTTGTTTGGAACGGCGTAGAGCTACCTTCTCAAGAGGAGATGGTGGACAAGGATCTTGCAAAGTCAATGCTTGGCTTAGCAAAGAAACCTTTGGTTTTCACCGTTGCTCAACATGTCGCAAGGAAGAGGCTTGATACGTTAGTGGAGGCTTTACATCTGCTCCACAAAAGTGGCGCTGACATACAGGCTGTTATCGCTGGAGATGGACCTTTAAGGAAGCATCTTCAAAACTTGACGAGGAGATACGAGCTTGAAAAAGTAATATTCTTTCCTGGCTGGGTTCAAAGAAGTGAACTGGCACTCTACTATAGAGCAGCAGACGTGTTTGTATTATCCTCCGACTATGAGGCTGGGCCCATATCGCTTCTCGAAGCCATGTCCTATGAGACAAGTGTGGTGTGTACTCGAATCGAAGGCTTTGCCAGTATGCTTCACGACGGCGTTGATTGCCTGATGTTTCCTGTAGGCGATGTCCAAGCATTAAGCGTATGCTTGAAGAGGATGCTTGAGGATGATTGTTTAAGAAGAAGATCATCCCGTGCAGGTAGAGCATTCGTTGAGAATTTCAGCTGGCAAACTGTTGCAAATGAGGTTTTAGCTATATATGAGGGATTAATCTAAACTATTCAGACAGAAAATATATTCCTAAACAAGTGACAAACTGGTTTTCTACACAGTAGGAGGTTTATGTAATGGATATGTCTGCTTTAAGAGCTATCATTAGGGGCAGAGTTCAAGGGGTTGGCTATAGGTACTACATTCTAAGACTGGCACAAGAACTCGGGATAGCTGGCTATGTAAAGAATAGACGCGATGGTTCAGTTGAAGTCTTTGCTCAGGGATATGAGAGTAGACTCAAAGAGTTTATGGACAGGATCAGGAAACCGCGTCAACCAATTGAAGTTACAGAGGTCAACATTCAACAGGCTCTAGTGAAGCCCGGATTTGTTTCGTTTAGAATAGAGTATGAGTGACCATATGGATTCAGGATAATTCTAGTGTTCCGTATGCCCTTATGTTGCGTAACCGCCTAATAGATTAGGTGCCTGAAGAACTTTAAATGGTAGAGGTCGCTCGAGCTTCCAATATGTTTATGAATGCTTCTGTCTTAAGATGGCATTCAGGTTTATACAGGAAACTTTGTAATTATAATAACGCTGGTTGAGTTTCTGAGGGTGAATACGGACGGATACTCTTAGGATAGTTCAGGTGGCTCACTCTTTTCCGCCATATGTAGGTGGTCTCTCACATATGGTTGAGAATGTTTCGAAACAGCTAGTTAAGCTTGGCCACAGCGTGGAAGTGGTAACCCTAGACCCCTCTGGGAAGCTACCGTTACGCGAAGAGATTCACGGTGTCCCTGTGAGAAGGTTCTATGGGCTTGCACCTGCAAACTCCTATTTTATGCCTCATCCTAAAGTATACAATTACTTAAGGTCGGTTCAGGCTGACCTGTTTCATGTACATAACATCGCGGCCTTATTAGCGCCAACATGTTGGCTAGCTATAAAAGAGAAGCGCCATCAGGCTGGACTTGTGATTTCCCCTCACCATCATGCGGAGGGTAGCTTATGGCATACACGACTTCTATGGAAGCCCTATCGTCCTATTGCAAGTTGGATGGCCCGTTCAGCCGATGTTGTGCACTGTGTGTCCGAATATGAGGCAGATCTTGTACGTGAACACTTTGGCATACATCCGGTCGTTGTTCCAAACGGAGTCTCTGAAGACGTGTTCAAATACAGATGGCTACCTCCAAAAGAGGGGTTTGTGCTCACGTATGCAGGCAGAGTTGAACGTTTCAAACGTGTTGACATGTTAATCGAAACTGCTTCAGCTCTCGTCTCAAAAGGCCTTCAAGTCAAGGTTCGGATAATTGGTGACGGAGCCGACTTGGAGCGCTTGATGGCCTTAGCTTCTAGAGTGGAAGTTGCTGTTGAACACTCTCATTTCCTTGATCGAGAAGAATACATCAGTGAGTTGTCAAAGAGTAGCTGCTTTGTTAATCTCTCTAAGTATGAGGCATACAGTATTGTGGCCGCTGAGGCAATTGCAATAGGCCTACCTGTTGTGCTGGCTAATCCCTGGGGCAGCATCTTCAAAGGATACTCAAAGAACTTTCTTGTGGACTGTACATCTGTTGAAGATGTTGCAAACGCTATACTTTACGCCCTGTCTGCTGAGGTCGCTGGCACAGGCCCTGCTTTTAGCTGGGCTGAGGTTGCTAAAAAGATGGTAGACTACGTCTATGAGCCTGCGCTCCATGCAAAGGTAGGTATCTTCAATGAATACTACTTTTCAAAGTAAGGTTCTATCCGTACTTAGGCCTCTAGTTATGAGTTTAGCAGACGATAAAGCAGGAGACGACTATACAGAGGAATTTGTCAGAAACATAGACTCGCTAAGTAAGGCTGACCTACACCGGTTTGCTAGGGTTATAGACATGAACCGTCTGACCTTGGCTACGTATGAACACCTGAAATGTTGTAAGGGTAAAACCTCGCTCACTTTAGGGAAGTACTTAGAGCCATTTGTTCTAAGACAACAACGTCTTAGACAATATAGAGACCGTCTGCTGAGGAAACTTGTCTATCTTCTTGAAGACAGCAAGATTGAGTATGTGGTCTACAAAACCATGAACCTCTCGAAATGGGTCGGGGTGGACATAGATGTTCTAGTAGACTCATCCAGTCTTGACGAATGTATCCTAATTCTTCTTGCCAATGGCTTCCACCCTACCGAAAATCTTTCCAAAAAGTATGCTACCCACCTTGCGGCAGAACGTAATCCTATAGCGGTAGACCTACATGCAAAGACAACAGTATTTGGCATACCCTACATGTCTTCGGATATACTC
>JAWBNY010000134.1:0-3813 GCA_038826985.1 Bathyarchaeia archaeon
AGGATGGCGTTGTCCGAGCTGCGGCTTCTCATATATTCATCCCGATGATGTGTCTAGAGCTCTTGAGATTTTAAAGGAAGTAACAAAGACGATATAGCCCAGGTTTCGATCGTCTTTGTCGTTCTTCAACGTTGTCATCTAGTCAGATACTATACAGTTATATACTGTAGAACCTTAGATAATAAGATAACTTGACGTAACAACAACTCTCCTATATATTCGGGTGGGAGGCAATGGGAGAATATAGAGGTGTGCAGATATTCCGTGACGGCTCAAGGATCAAGGCTAAATGCAAACATAGTAGTAGTGGTGACGCATGGGTTGGTTTCTGCAGGTTCTGCAAGAACAGTTGCCCACTAGCAGGTGTTCCTAGAGAAGAACTGGAACAAGCTGTCTAAGTTACGTAGCTCACTTTTTCTGTTATAACTATTCATTTTTTTGGAGAAGGTGAACAGTGAAGTTTAAATCTGAAAGGGAGAGTTGTTTGCCTCATGGCTGAAGGCGTAGACAAGGACGAGGCCCATTATTCAGATTTCTACAATAAGCTTCCTTTGAAAGTCAATCCAATTGTTGATGACACTACTCTCAGAGACGGTATTCAGATGCCTGGCACAGCTGTTTCTCCTAGACATGCAACTTACATAGCCTATCTTCTAGATGCTATTGGTGTAGAAAGGATTGAAGTTCACCAGTATCAGAAACCTGACCAACAAGCCATTAGACTGATCAAGGATCTCGGTCTTGGGGCCAGGTTATGTGGTTGGTGTCGAGCATCCAAGGATGACGTTGATATTTCCCTAAAGCTCGACCTAAAAGAGGTCGGAATATCGTTTCCTGTCTCTGACATTCACTATAGAGCAAAATGGCCCGGTGTTAATAGAGCAGAGCTTCTTCGCAGATGTGTTGAGGTTGTAGAATATGCGAAGAAACATGGACTCATTGCATTTGTACACGGTGAGGACAGTACGAGAGCTGACTGGGACTACGAGCGGGAATTCATAAACTCCTGTGCAGAGGCTGGTGCTGACTGCTATCGTATTTGTGATACGGTGGGGGTCGGGCTTTCAGACCCTAGAGCTCCATTGCCAAATGGCATCCCTATGAAAATCAAGAAGATCAGGGAAGAGACTAAGATAAGGAATGTTGAGATTCATGCTCATGACGATTTAGGGAACGCTGTTGAGAATACACTGGCCGCCGTACGAGCCGCAGATGGGTTGTTCGAGAATTTCTATGCCAGTACCACGATTCTAGGTATGGGAGAGAGGGCGGGAAATGCGGAGACGGAGAAGGTGATAATGAACCTCTATATCCACTACGGTGTCAAGAAGTTTGAGAATGGTTTATACTGGTTAAAGGAAGTTGCAGACTATGTGAGCTTTGCCACAGGTGTTGTCATACCTCCCAACAAAGCTATTGTGGGCAATAATGCCTTTGCTCATGAGTCTGGGATACATACGCACGGTATACTCAGAGACCCATTCACCTACGAACCTTTCCCCCCCAAGCTTGTGGGTAACGCACGGCGCTTGACAATAGGTAAGCAGTCTGGAACAGCTATAATCAAACACCAGGCGGAGGCCCTACATGGTAGGGAGATAGACAAGAATGACCCTAGATTGAAGCATCTTGTTCAGCTGGTTAAGGATGTATATGCGTCGGGAGAACGAAAGTCCTCCCTCAAAGATACAGAGTTTAGAGAACTTGTAAAGAAGGCAGGTCTCCTTTAGTAGACACTTTATCTTCATCGTTCACATATGTGTTAGGTCAATAGAACTATAACCTTCTAAAGCAGTATCTTGCTGGAATCGCGTTGCTTAACACCTTCACTCTTGCTTGGAAATCGCTCATTGGAGTTGTTTGAAATACATATAGTGTGTTTTTCACTTCTCTCAGGGTTTATGGAGAAATAAGAAACATTGAAGACGTTAGGGAGGCTCTTTTGAATAGAGTTGACAAGGTAGTTGTCAACACCGCTTTAATCAAGAACCGCGGTTGATACAGAGTCGGAGAAGCTTGGAAGTCAATGCATTGTTTCTTTCGACATATATGAAGCATGTGCACATTTACAGGAGTCTTTGGAGTAATGCTGTTCTTTTTCTAATGGAAGATGTGGTTTAAGGTCTTTACGGATAGTGTGAGGCTACTTTGTGATTTGATGGGCCGAGATAGCTGTTTGGTCGGGGAAGACCTAATAGTTTCCTCTGAGGGAACTTGTTGGTCGCGGCGGTAAAGAGTCTTTACATGTTTTTCAGATTCTTATCGTAACTTCTTCATAGTTTCCCTCAGGAATTTGAAGATGCGGATAGACCTTAGATGCTGCAAGTCTACTCCCTGAGGCGATAGTCACGTCGTCAGCAATGGTTGTCATTCTCTCTATTATTGTAGGCTTTGTAAATGTTGAATTGACTGTGACATGTCTACCTAGTATACTGTTTGAGATGTAGGCATTGTCACCGATGCAAACCCTATCCATTATGGCTGAGTTTTCAATGTTCACGTTCCTGCCTATCGTCGTGTAATTGTCGATACATGAATTGATTATGCGTGTGCCATCGCCGATCTGGCAATGCCTTCCTATCAATACTGATCCATTTAACTCAATGCTTCCCTGACGCATTTTCCTTATAATTTCTTCTCTTCTTTTGAGAGAAGCTGGCGTCTCACCTTGAATCCAGATCGTTGAATTATCTCCAACTTTTCCATCAAATTCTTGGAGGCATTGCAGCTTTCCATGAAGAATATCCTGCATCGCTTCTAGATATCTTTCGGGTGTTCCCACATCATACCAGTTACCGTTTAGAACATATCCATAGACAGGATAACCTTGCTCTATAAGGTAGGGAATCAGGTCATAGCCGAAATCAAGTCGGTTTCTCTTTGCTATGAGTCTTCTGACGTCTTCGCTTGAGAATACTTCCCTGATTTCTGGGCTGAACATGTAAAGCCCTGTGTTTGCTAAGTTGGATGGGGCCTCCTCTGGTTTTGGTTTCTCAACAAATCTGTATATCTTCATGTCGCTGTCAATTTCAGCTATACCGAACCCAGTTACATCCTGTACCATGCTAAGTCCGATACTCATTATTCCTCCTTTTTCTCTATGGAACGTGACGAAAGAGCTGATATCTACGTCGAAGATATTGTCTCCTTGTACAGCGAATATTGGGTTCTTAACATCATAGTACTCCATGTTTATCCTAGCTGAGTCTCCGCTTCCTAGGTCGTCGACATTAGGCTGATAGTTTATGTGGATTCGAGGGGAGAGGCCATACCTTGCTGAGAAGCCTACTCCTGACTCAAAATGATCATACAGACTCCGATAGTTTGTATAGCCTTTTACTCCAAAGATGAAGTTTCTGATACCTTGGCTGGCTAGGCATAGCAGCGAGATCTCGACAAGTGGTCGATTGACTAGACGAATACAGGCTTTTGACGTTTCTGCTGTTAACGGTAATAACCTTGTCGCTCGTCCTCCTACAGGTATAATGACCCATAGGTCTTCTAACCTGTAGCTCAAGAATGCGCCTCCAATATTTTTGTATAAGCGCAAATTATAATATGCATCTTGATGTATTGTCAGTTTATTCTGGGAAATATGATATTATTTGGTTATGATGTTGCATTCACGTCGCGGTTTCTCCATGTTCTTTTAAATGATTTCACTCAATTGAGCCTAGGTTGGCTGTACGATAATCTTGAGTGATGTAGGGATTGTAGCAAGGTGAAACGCTTCTTCAACCTTCTCAAGGTCAAGTCTATGTGATATGATGCTTGTAACATCTATTTTTCCCGATTCAAGTAGCCTTATTGCTC
>JAWBNY010000135.1:0-3776 GCA_038826985.1 Bathyarchaeia archaeon
GAACAACTCAGGATGCCGAAGTGGAAGCTCAATCATCTCTCTAGTTCGGCGAATTGCCTCGTGCAGCCCACCTATGTCTTCATAGGTTACTCGAGGTATACCCTTCTTTTCGGTGGTTGGCTCACTAAGAACTTGAAGGTTCGTAGCATTTGTAACTTTCACAATACCGTGCGGTCTAGCACGCATCACCGTAAACGGGATAGCACTTCCAAGAATGACAACAAAAACAGAATCCCCTTCCACAAGCGGTGTCTCAAGTAGCCTACTCTTAACGAAGTTCACAAAGTCCACATCAACATTAAGTCGCATATCGACAGGCGCAAGTACAACACTTTGCGCTTCCTTAACATCCGCCTTCTTAACATAGACATATTCATTCAGCGCCACTCCAGCATTCTTTCGGATTAGACCATCAATACGAATCAGGTCTTTACCCTGATCCTCTTGGTAGGCAGGCCATGCTACCGCAGCGGTTGTCCTCTTCCCCCTTAGCTCAATAACATCACCTGCAACTATACCTAGGACACGCATGGTCTCGTCGTCAATACGAGCTTTCCCACGCCCTGCATCTCGCTGCTTTGCTTCAGCGCATCTTAAGCGAATCTCACGAGACAACTTGATCACAAACGAACCTGGAGGTTGATAATCATATTCAGCGTTGGAATAGGCCTCAACAGGTCATCAGTCAAAATATGAGGCCGATATTTAAGGTTTAAATCTCTTGCATCTATAAGAAGATTGACAAAGTTTCAGGCAGTAAGAGTAGTTTTCTACACTTATATGTTAGAAGTTTAAGAATATGAGCATATGTATGCGGTATTTGCAGCTCAATTAGCGATAACTCAAAACATATCAGAGGACTCTTGATGTAGGGGTCAAGTAGGTGTAGAGGGGGATGAAAACCATTAAGTCCAAAATAGTTGTTTTAGGGCAGTAAGGATGGAGATGTCTCAAAAGGAGACACGTCGTACAAGGAGTGTTTCAACCTCGCTGACCCCTTTTATACGCTTGAGCGCCGTCTCGACCTGCTCCAACTCATTGCCGCCTGAGTCTGGGATTATCACATGTACAATCAAGGCTGCCAGACCAAACGCTATGGGCTCCTCGTCCACTCTGTATATAGAGGCGAAACTCGGCAGATTTTTCTTTATCGACTCTTTTATCGTCTCAAGGGGAATTATTATGTCCTCAGGAAAACATTTTATACTAGCAAGAACCTTGGCCATATACATCACCTAGGGACCGACAAACCCACATTTAGGACACTTGTATGGTCGCGCAAGTGTGCGACATCTCTCACATCGCCAAAGTAAGAATTCTCCACATGAGGGGCAATGAAACTTAACAGCCTTCTCCTTTGGCATGATAATATGGCCACACCAGATGCAGTTAGGCATCTACTCAACTCCAGAGTTTCGGTCAACTAGCAAGTTGCACTATATATAGTTTTCAAGACGCTGCCTAACACATAAGAGCTACAGCGGTAAGTTTCAGATCAGCCTTGTCTACATTTTTCAAGATTAAGCAGGTCATCGTTATCCGAAAAGACCTAAAGATGGGTCTTGGAAAAGCGATAGTGCAAGCCTGCCATGCTAGCGTCGAAGCATCAGAGGTAGCCAAGAAGATGAATCCCGACATCTGGCGTACATGGATGGATGAGGGCGCGAAGAAGGTAGTGGTCAAAGTTACTTCTCTAGAAGAGTTGCTGGAACTCGAGAAGAAATGCAAAAGCTATCGTTTACCGGTTGCTCTTGTGGTTGACCGTGGGTTGACTCAGATTCCCCCGAACACACCGACTGCGCTGGCCATTGGACCAGCCTATGAAGCTGACATTGACAAATTAACAGGAGAACTCAAATTGCTTTGAGGTATATGTTCAGACTAAAGCGCTACTTAGGGCTGAGCCACATTCGCAACTTCTTTTTGTAGGTATCTGTGGAATTGCGCTTACTATTAGTCGGGTGAAACTTTCAATGTTCTTGGCCATTGTTCTCTGAACTTCTTCAGCCGAGACAGGTTTCTCAGCCCATACATCGTAGTCCGTTATCATCGTCACAGAGATGTAGCAAAGTTCTGCCTCTCTTGCGAGCATAACCTCGGGGCATAGAGTCATCCCGATCACGTCCACACCCCAGCTTCGGAAAAGCCTTGACTCCGCCCTAGTTGAAAATCTAGGCCCCTGTATACAGATGTAGGTTCCCTTCTCATGCATTGGAATTCCGAGATGGTTGGCAGCTCTGATGAAGACACCTCTCAACTCTGGGCAGAATGGGTCTGCGGTACTAATATGACAGACACGCCCCCCTTCGTAGAAGGTATCATCCCTCCATTTGGTTCTGTCAATAAACTGGTCAATGAGGACAAGCTCTGAGGGTCTATAGTCTTCTCTAAGGCTACCGACTGCGGAGGCAGATATGAGCCTTTTCACGCCAAGTTCTTTGAGAGCCCATATATTGGCTCGATACGGGACACGGTGGGGTGGCCACTGGTGTTCGCGTCCGTGTCTAGGGATAAACGCAACCTTTCGACCGCTGAGACTTCCTACGGATATAAGGTCTGAAGGGGAGCCAAACGGAGTTGACATCTTGAATTCCTCTAAGTGTTCAAGCATACCGGGGCTATAGATCCCTGACCCACCGATGATTCCAATCTCGCAACTCTTCTGAACCATTCCTTACCATCTCAACGCTCCTTGATGTGAAGCATCTTAATAGCGTAGCGGATCAAAGGTTCATGTAAATAGCCGAAAAGGTATAGGTAAAGGATGAGATTATGGCAACAGCCTTTCAGGGGCCCTTGGGAATAAAGCTGCCTCGCGTATATTACTCAAGCCTAACAGTTGCATTATCAGTCTCTCAATACCGAGACAGAAGCCGCCATGTGGTGGAACACCATACTTGAAGAACTTGGTGAACCATTCAAGGTTCTTAGGGTTCAAACCCTTCTCCAAGATCTGCGATATGATCCTTTCATATCGATGCTCTCTCTGCCCACCAGACGATATTTCCAAGCCTCTATATATGAGGTCGACACTTCTTGCCCAACGGGGATCCTCCTCGACACGCATCACGTAAAAAGGTTTAGCGGAGAATGGAAATCGATTCACAAAGAAGAATTCACTATCATACTCATGCTTGACATAGGAGGCAAGGATCTGTTCAGACTCCCTATCGTAGTCCTCCCCAAACTCGATATGTTTGCCAGCTTCTTCCAAGATTTCATAGACCTCCGGGAAGCGAAGCTCTGGAAAAGGAGTTTTTGGCGGCAAGATATCTTTCTTCAATAGTTTTAGGTCATCTTCACACTCCTTTGCAACCTGCCTCAATGTATATGCTACAAGTTCTTCCTCGCAACGCATCATATCTGATTCGTCTTCCATAAACGCAAATTCCACTGCACATGCACGGTGTTCACAGATGTGCCTTGGAGTATGGCTTGGCTCAGCCCTCCAGTTTGGTCCAAGGTCGTAAAGTTTGTCAAACCCCGAAGCAATAAGTAGTTGCCTATGAAGCTGCGGATCCTGCCTAAGAAAAGCTTCCTTATCGAAGAAGACTACGGGAAAGACCTCTGCTCCACCTTCAGAGGCAGCTCCCATCAGACAAGGAGTGAATACGTGAAGGAAACCTATGCGTTCAAGGTAGTCCTGCATTGCTGCTACAACTTTGCTTGTGACACGGAAGACCGCTGCAACCTCAGGTCTCCTGAGGTCGAGCACACGCCAGTCCAAGCGTACGTCAAGGCTGGACTCGATTTTCCCAGAGATATCGATGGGAAGG